>NZ_JBFBAD010000012.1:0-127544 GCF_040682075.1 Actinoplanes sp. NPDC051411
GGCCGGGCCCCCGGGCCCGGGCCCCGCACTGTCAGTGGGTGTCGATGCCGGCGTTCGCGATCACCTGCTGGGCGTCCGCCGGCCACGCCGTGCCGGTCACCTCGACGTTGTCGACCAGCTGGTTGTTGTGTTCCACCGCGTTCGGCGTCTGGGTCACGCCCGCGTTGTACCAGTTGTGGGCGATGACGTTGTCACTCGTGTTGTTGATCGTGCCGTACGAGTTCGTGAACACCCATACGCCGCAGTCCTGCACAACGTTGTTCCGCTCGGTCACATACCGGGAGCCCTCGTCGAGGTAGAGCCCGACCGTGTGCTGCGTGTCGTAGATGTAGTTGCCGCTGAAGACCGAGCCGGGATTGGCGGAGAGGTTGTACAGACTGCCGCCGTCGTGGAAGACCTTCTTGACTCCGTGGACCAGGTTGTCGGTGACCTGGGTGTTCCGCAGAGTCGTCGGCGTGGTGTAGACCGGCTGGTAGGCGTAGAGCCCGCGGTTCTGGTAGTCGGTGCTGCCACCCGCGTCGTTGGCTCCCCAGCCCCAGCCGACGTCGATCCCGTCGTAGGCGAGGTTCGACACCTCGTTGTGAGCGATGACGGTGTGGTCGGCGTAGGTCGAGAGAATGCCGGACATCTCCTTGTAGTCCCTGGCGACATCGGTCACGAGGTTGTTGTCGATGGTGATGTTCCGCAAGGCCATCGCGGCCGTTCGAGGATGATGTGCGTCCGGCTGGACGCCGCCCGCCACGACACCGGCGCCCCCGAGGTCGGTGAACACGTTGTGGTGGACGGTCGTCTCGGTGACGCCGAGGCCGATCCCGGTCGCGTTGGCATCGGCGTCCAGGCCGAGCCCCAGGCCGACCTGGCCGAGGTGAGCGAAGGTGTCGTCGGCGAAGCGAACCCGGGTGGCCGCGGCCACCTGCACCGCGGCCGGCATCTGGTTCCAGCCGTTGCGGGCGCCCTCGAACTGCGGACAGCCGGACTGACAGCTGGTCAGGTAGTCGGCCGGTTGCGGGTAGGCCTTCGGGATGAAGGCGCCGTTCTGCTGATCGGCGTAACCGATCGGGCTGCCCGGCGACAGCCAGGTCGAATACGAGAACTGAAGCCCGGAGAAGCTCAGGTCGTGGACCGGGCGAGCGTAGGAGCCGGCGATCTGGACCAACGACTCCAGCGACGGCAGAACGAACGACTCCTGGTTCGGGTTCTCACCGGCCGCGGCCCGGTAGTACAACTTCCCGGACGCCGGGTCCAGGTACCACTGACCTTCCTGCAGGAAGGCGTACGCGTTCTCCAGGAACAGCTGGCCGCCCGCGAAGGGGTGCGCCAGGGTGTCGTACCCCCAGTTGTTGTTCTGCCAGGCCGGCTGCCGCATCGTGACCGTGGTCCCGCTGATGCTCTGGACCGGGGCGTACCGGTCGGTGAACGAGTCCTGGCTCTCGACTTCGATCCGCTTCTGGTCCGGCAGGGTCGCCAGATAGTCGAGAGCGGGGTTGTTGATCTGCATGCCGGCCGTCGTGACCGTCATGTCGCTCCGAGAGATCTTGACGGCGGCCCGAGGGGCCGACTGGTCGTTGCGATAGAGCTGCCGGCTGTCCCGCCCTTTCGGCACCCGCGCCACGAAGATGTTCTTGGTCTTGTCGTAGGAGGTCCATCCGGTCACGTCCCGCCCGCCGGAGAGCACGGGGTGCGCTCCGGGAGCCGCGGTCCAGCTGACCCCGGAGTCGGCGGCGGTGAAGCGCAGCGGCCGGTCGAGCCGATAGGTGCCGTTCTTCAGCTCGACGGTGACCGTGCGTCCGGCGCGGACCGCCGCGCGGGCTCTGGCCTGTGCCTGGCTCAGCGCGCGGTCGTTGCCGGTGGGTGAAACCACGATCGTGGTCCGGCTGGGTTGAGGTGGTGCGGCGAGCGCCGGGCCGCCGCCGGTTACCAGTACGCCGGCTGCGGCGATTATCGGAAGGAGTCTCACGCGTTGCCTCCTCGTCTCGCGACGATCACGGCCATCATTCGTATGACGTCTGATCTATAGATACGCGTGACCCGGAAAGCCGTCAAGCCGGAAGGGGCGGCGCTAGCGCTGCAGGCGGCCGGGAGCAGTCCGGCCGCTGCGGCGGACGACCCACGCCTCGGTGATGTGCGTGAACATCGCCTCGGAGGCGCCGGAAGGATCATGGGCCGCGATGCGCTCGTAGATGTGGCGGTGGCCGGCGTTGGACGCGACACACAGCGTCCGGTCGGTGCGACCCAGATAACGAGCGGTGTTGATGGCCTGACTCTCCAGCGCGCGGACCACCGCGCGGGCGATCCGGTTGCCGGAGGCTCGCATGATCGTGTCGTGGAAGGCGCGGTCCTGGTCGGCGTAGGCCACCGGGTCGTCGACCAGCTCGTCCATGCGTCCGACGAGGCTGAGCAGCTGCTCGACGGTCTCCTCGTCAGCTGAGCGCGCCGTCACGTTGGCCATGTCCGACTCGAGCAGCCGCCGGGTGACCACGAGATCGTCCAATATCGCCAGAGTGCCGTCCTCGGCGATGGCGACCCCCAGCACCAGCTCGTCGAGCATGTCCCAGCTCGTCGCGGGGGTGACGATCGTGCCGGAACCCTGGCGGACCTGCACCAGGCCCTTTTCCTGAAGAACCTTCATGGCTTCCCGGACGACGGTGCGGCTCACCGAGAAGGTCTCGCACAGCACCGGTTCGGGCGGCAACGTCGAGCCCGGCGGATGCACCCCGCGGACGATCCGGTCGACCAGCTCGGCGGTGAGGGCCCGGGCCAGGCTCGCCGGCCGCTGTGACCACGCCGGGGCGGGAGGGGCACCGTCCGTCGCTCGCTGCCCTGCCGTCATGTCTCCTCCGGATGGCGCCCGCGCGGCCAGCACCGCCGGATGAGTGTACGCCGCAGAACCGGTCGGCCGTCAGGCGCGGTCTTGCAGACATCATACGTATGGCCTTACTCTCCTCGGCGTGGCGCTCCTTAACAGGGTCGACAAACAAAGGAAACCCCTATGTACGGTTTGACACGGGTGTTGAGCGGTACGGCAGTCGTGCTCCTCGGTCTCAGTCTCGTCGCCTGCGGCAACAAGGGTGGCTCCTCCTCTTCCGGCACCTTCGGCTTCCCTCAGGTCAAGCAGGACGACACCGCCACGATCACGGTGTGGGTGGACGCCGACCGGTCGACCGCGGTCGACGCCTTCAAGAAGGCGAACCCCGGCGTGAAGCTCAAGGTCGTCAGCTACGACGGCTCGGCGAACGGGTCGAACTCGTTCCGCACCAAGATGCAGCTTTTCGACCGGGCGGGCAGCGGCTGGCCGGACGTGGTCTTCTCAAGCCAGAACAACGACGCGGCGTGGGCGAGCCAGAAGAGCAACGGCAAACCGGCCTTCGCCGCGGTCCTGAACCAGGGCCTGGTCCCGAAAACGACCCTCGACGGCTTCACCGCCGGCTCGCTCGGGCCGTGCACCGTCGAGGGCAAGGTCTACTGCCTGCGTAATGACCTTGCCCAGGTGGTCCTCTGGTACAACAAGAGCCTGCTCGACAAGTTCGGCTACACCGTCCCCACCACGTGGGAGCAATACCAGGCCCTCGGCGAGAAGGTGGCCCAGCAGCACCCGGGCTACATCGTCGGCACGGTCGGGGACGCCTGGACCCCCGAGGTCTACTTCTGGGCCAGCAAATGCCAGGCCAACGACGTCACCGGCCCGAAAACGGTCACCGTCAACACCGCCACCGACGAGTGCAGGCGTGCCGCCACGATGCTCGACACGCTGATCAAGAACGGCACCACGCCGAACGTCAGCGTGTTCACGCCCGAGTTCGTCAAGAAGTACGCCGGCAAGGTCCTGATGGCGCCCGGCCCGGCCTGGTACGCCGGTGCGATCTTCAACAATCCCCAGTCGCTGAACGTGCCGAAGGGCCAGCTGGGCGTGGCCGCTCCGCCGGCCTGGGGTGGCGACACCCCGGTCACCGGCAACGTCGGCGGCGGCACCTGGTTCGTCAGCAGCCATTCGGCGAACCTCAAAGCGGCCGAGAAGTTCGTCGAGTTCGTCACGACCGCGGACGATTACCAGGTGAACCTCGCGCCCGGTTACCCGGCGTTCGCCGCGGCCGCCGACAAGTGGATCAAGAAGCAGCAGTCCAGCGGCTACTACGCCAGCGATCTGCAGCCGGTGATCAAGGCGGGCACGGAGATCTGGGACGGCTGGGGCTCCGGCATCTTCAGCCAGGAAGCGATCTGGGCCAAGACGATGACGCCGGCCGTCGCCGGCGGCAAGAATCTGACCGACATGCTGCCGCAGTGGCAGACCGCGATCAAGAACCAGGCCCAGGTCGACGGCTACACGGTCAAATGACGATCGCCGACGAACTGGCTACCCGATCCGCCAGCGCTCCGCGCCACCGGCCTTCCGGCCGGCGGCGCGGGGGCACCACGCGCAGCGCGACGAGCTACGGCTTCGTGGCGTTGTACGGGGCGTTGTCGCTCGCGTTCGGCGTCCTGCCGGCCCTCTACGCCGTGTACCTCGCGTTCACCGATGGTGACGGCGGCTTCGCCGGAATCGGCAACTTCCGCAAGGTGACCAGCGACTTCCGCTTCCTGCCCGCCGTGGCCCACGTCGCTCTGTATCTGGCGATCTGGCTGGTGGCCCTCGTCGTGCTCGTCACCCTGCTGGCCATCGTGGTGCACGCGGTGCGGGTGCGCTGGCTGAGCCGGACCCTGCGACTGGTCTTCTATCTCCCCGGCGCCCTGGCCGGAGCCTCGAGCGTCCTGCTCTGGCTCTTCGTGCTCGACCCGACGGCGAGCCCGGTCGGCGGGCTGCTCCGGCTGATGGGCTTCACCAGTTTCGTCCAGGTCATCGTGCCCGGTCATCTGCCCGTCATCTTCGCCGTCATCGCCTTCTGGACCGGAGCGGGCGGCTGGATCGTCATCATGTACGGCGCCCTGAACAACATCAGCGCCGAGGTGATCGAGGCCGCGCGGATCGACGGCGCCGGAGCGCTGCAGATCGCCTGGCGCATTCAGCTGCCGCTGCTCCGCAAGTGGATCTCGTACATGGGGATCATGTCGCTGGCCGCCGGCACGCAGCTGTTCGTCGAGCCGCAACTCCTCTCACAGGCCAGCAACGCGGTCGTGCCCAACGACTACTCGCTCAACCAGCTCGCGTACCAGTACGCCTTCCAGCAGAACGACTTCAACGGGGCAGCCGCGATCTCGCTGCTGCTGCTCGTCATCGCCCTCGCGTTGTCGGCGGTCTTCGTGACCCGCGGCGGCCTCTTCGAGACGGACTGACGGTCATGGTCACAGCGGAAATGGATCAGCCGGCGGCGGACCGCCGCGGCATCAGCGGATGGAGCGTACGGGCGATCCTCGTCGTCGTCCTGACGGTCTTCGTACTGTTTTTCGTCATCCCGATCGTCTGGTTGCTGCTGGCCACGACGAAGACGGCGCACGGGCTCATCGTCAGCGACCCGTTCCTGCCCGGCAGTCTCGGCAACGCGGCCGAGAACTGGAAGCAGCTCTTCGGGTTCCAGGACGGCGCGGTGACCACATGGGTCGGCAACTCGGCGCTGTACGCCCTCGGCGCTCTGGCGATCACGCTCGTCGCGAGCATCCCGGCCGGCTACGCGATGGCGCTGACCGAATTCCGGTTCCGGCGGCTGATGCTGGTCATGACGCTGATCGTCATGCTCGTCCCGGGCACCGCCCTGGTGCTGCCGATCTTCCTCGAGCTGAACGTCGTCGGGTTGATCGGCAGCCCGCTGGCGGTGATCCTGCCGATGGCCTTCTTTCCCTTCGGCGTCTATCTCACCTACATCTACTTCTCGACGAGCATCCCGCGCGACCTGCTCGCCGCGGCCCGGATCGACGGGTGCACCGAGTTCCAGGTCTTCCGCAAGGTCGCGCTGCCTCTGGCCGCGCCGATCGTCGCGCTCGTCGCGTTCTTCAGCTTCGTGCAGAGCTGGAACAACTTCTTCCTGCCGTTCGTGATGCTGCCCTCCAGCGACGGTTACCCGATCCAGGTCGGCCTCACCTCGCTACTGGCCTCGACGCCGGCGTTCAACCCCAGCTCGGCCGGCACCCAGTCCGTGCAACTGCCGACCCTGGCCCTCGCCACCGTCATCTCGGTCCTGCCGGTTCTCATCGTCTTCCTGTTCGCACAGCGCTTCCTGGTCGCCGGCATGACGGCCGGCGGCACCAAGGAATGAGCCCCACCACCGACGACACGATGGAGCATCTGTGAAGGTCACCGGGTACCGCAGCCTGACCACACGACACGACTGGCGACGGCTGATCGGTGACGCCAACGGAGTGATGCCACAACCGCTCACCGACGTACACGTCCTGATCCTCCAGACCGACACCGGCCTCGAGGGAATCGGCCTCGGCGAGCACGGCGACATCGAGCGGGTCTTCGCCGCGGTGGAGGGCCAGGACCCGCGGGCCGTCTCGGCGCTCTACGACCGGATGCTCGACCGTGTCTTCAAGACCGGCCATTCGGGAGCGACGTTCGGCGCGATCGGCGCCATCGACATGGCTCTGTGGGATCTCAAGGCCAAGGCGGCCGGTGAGCCGCTCTGGCGTACGCTCGGCGCGCTCGACCGTTTCGTACCCGGGTACGCCTCCGGCCTCGACATCGCGCTCGACGACGACGCCCTGATCCGCCTGTACGAACGCTTCGCCGAGCGCGGGTTCCACGCGGCCAAGCTCAAAGGGGGTCGCGACCTTGAGAGCGATCTTCGCCGGCTGGAGGCGCTGCGCGACCTGCTCGGTCGCAACTCCACCCAGCCGGCATTGATGTTCGACGCCAACGAATCATGGAATCGCTCGCAAGCCGTACGGTTCGTCACCGCGCTGGAGCGCCGGGTCGACCTCACCTGGGTCGAAGAGCCGGTGCGCCGCTGGGACGCGGCCGGCCTCGCCTCGGTCCGGCGCGGCATTCGGGCCGCGGTCGCCACCGGCGAGAACCTCACCGGCCTGGAACAGTATCGGCCCCTTCTGGACGCCGACGCGATCGACATCGTCCAGGTCGGCAACGTCTGGGGCATCACCCACTTCCTGCGGGTGGCCGCCGTCGCGCACAGCCGTGATCTGCCGGTCAGCCCGGTCGCGTACCACGCCAACCCGCTCGCGCACGCCGCCGCCGCGATCCCGAACCACCTGGCCTTCGAGGTGCAGGACCTGATCCCGCCGATCGGCCTGGCCGTCGACCAGGAATTCACCGATGGAGGCATCGTGCTCGGCGACGAACCGGGGCTCGGCATCCGAGTCGACGAGAGCCGCATCGAAGCCGCGCCGGCGGTCAACCCGTCGGCCGCGACAGCGGGCCCGCACGTCCGGCCCGGCCGCGCCGGTCTGCGACTGGTGCCCGACTCCGCCCGGGAGTACCGGGCCGGCGCGCCGGCCTGAGAGCGCGCGCCACCACGGTCGCATATCGATGAATGCCACTTGACATTCATCATACGTACGACCTATGTTGCAGGAACTTTACGCCCCGATTGCCTTCGAACCGGTTCGCGCGACTCCGGGTCCTCCACCGACCCGATACGGCGTCGCGCCGGTCGCTCCCCGACTCCCCGCCGGTCGACGCCGCCCGGCCGACGCGACCGTCGGCCGACCTCAGGCAGCGTTGAGGAGGACGAATCGCATGAACAGACATCGAAGCGGCCGCAACCCGCGCCGCCTGGCAACGGCCGCGGCCGCCCTCGCGGTAGCCGCGTCAGCCGTGGCGGCCCCCGCCTCGCCGGCCCTCGCGGCCACCACGACCCTCTACGCATCGCCGTCCGGCACCGGCAGCAGTTGCTCGAGCGCGCAGCCCTGTTCGCTGACCGCCGCTCAGACGGCGGTGCGGTCCGCGACCGCCGGCATGTCCGGCGACGTCGTGGTCCAGCTCGCCGACGGGACATACCGGCTCGCGACCCCGCTGCGGTTCACCGCGGCCGACTCGGGCGCCAACGGTTACACCGTGCGCTGGCAGGCCGCGTCCGGCGCGCATCCGGTGGTCACCGGCGCCCGGCAGATCACCGGCTGGCACCTCGCCGACACGTCGAGGAACATCTGGCAGGCGGGCGTCGGCACCGGGATCGACGCCCGGCAGCTCTCCGTCAACGGAAGCCCGGCGATCCGGGCACGCACCCAGGTGAGCCGCTCCGATTTCAGCGCGAACGGCACCGGCCTGCGATTCACCAGCTCCGCTCTGACCTATCTGAACTCCGTGCCGAATCAGAGCCGGATCGAGGTGGAGGCCGTCAACTCCTTCACCGACCGGTATTCGCCGGTGCAGAGCATCGCCGGCAACCTGCTCACGATGCAGCAGCCGGCCTGGAACAACAACAACTTCGGGTACGACACGCTCACCAGTCCCTTCCGGGCCGGACCGATGTACCTCGAGAACGCCTACGAATTCCTCGACGCCGCGGGGGAATGGTATCTGGACCCGGGAACGGGAACGTTGTCCTACATTCCCCGCTCCGGTGAGAACATGGCGACCGCCGACGTCGAACTACCCACCCTGCAGTCGCTGGTCGACGTGGGCGGAACCTACGCCTCACCCGCACACCACATCGCGCTGTCCGGGCTGACCTTCACCGGCACCAGCTGGCTCGGTCCCAGCAGCAGCCAGGGCTACGCCGACCAGCAGACCGGCGCCTACCTCGCGGGCAACTGGTCGTGGCCGTCGTTCGGCTCCTGCTCGTCCGGGTGCACCGCGTTCGAGGCGGCCCGCCCCCACTGGAGCCAGATGCCGGCCGCCGTCCAGGTCTCCGCCGCCAACACGATCACCTTCAGTGGCGACCAGTTCACCGGTCTCGGCCAGGCCGCGCTCGGCATCGGCAACGACGCCGGCGCGCACGCCTCCGGGATCGGGCTGGGCGCCTCCTCGATCAGCGTGACCGGCTCGACATTCACCGGAATCGCGGCCGGCGCCGTCGTCGTCGGGGGCGTGCAGGCGGACGCCCACCATCCCAGCGACACCCGCATGACCAACCAGAACATCACCGTCAGCGGCAATGTGATCCACGACGTAGGCCTCGACTATCGCGGCGTCACCTCGGTCCTCGCGACCTATGTCACGAACGCGGTCGTCGACCACAACGAGATGTACAACCTGCCGTACTCCGGCATCGCGATCGGGTACGGCTGGGGGGCCAACGACGCCGGCGGCAGCAACGACTACGCCAACCGGGGCCTCTACAACTACCAGCCCCGCTACAGCACGTCCACGACCGAGACCGGCAACCGGATCACCGGGAACTACGTCCACGATGTCATGCAGCAGATGAACGACGGCGGCTGTGTCTACACGTTGTCCGCCAACCCCGGCGCCGTCATCAGCGGCAATTACTGCCTGCACACCCACGGCTATTTCGGCCTCTATTTCGACGAGGGCTCCCGGTACTACAGCGCCACCGGCAACGTCTTCTCCGACGTCGGCGTCTGGTCCACGGCCAACGCCAACGGCAACAACAACACCGGCAACCTGACCGTGACGGGCAACTGGACGACGAACGGGACGACCTACATCGCCAACGGCGACCGGGGGAACAACGTCTCCGGCAACACCACCGTCTCCGGCGGCGGCTGGCCGTCCGGTGCTCAGCAGGTGATGGCCTCCGCCGGCGTCACCTCGTCGTCCTCCCCCGGCGGCCAGACCGGCGAGATCGTGGGGGTGGCCTCCGGGCGATGCCTGGACGTGCCGAACGCCGCCACCGCCAACGGCACCCAGGAACAGCTCTACGACTGCACGGGTGGCTCGAACCAGCGCTGGACGTACACCTCGAGCAGGCAGCTGCAGGTGTACGGCAACAAGTGCCTCGACGCCAACGGCCAAGGCACCACCAACGGCACCGCCGCGATCATCTGGGACTGCAACGGCCAGACCAACCAGCAGTGGAACCTCAACACCAACGGCACGATCACCGGCGTGCAGTCGGGCCTGTGCCTGGACGCCAACGCCGCCGGGACGGCCAACGGCACGAAGATCATCCTCTGGTCGTGCAACGGCGGCCCCAACCAGCGGTGGAGTCTGAGCACCTGACAACGGCTGAGGTGGCCGGCCCGGCAGACCGGGCCGGCCACCGCCGCGGGATGTCAGGCCCGGGCGAAGTTCCAGAGGTGGTCGGCGGTGCCGCTGTCCGACCACTGGAGCACCTGGGCGCCGGAGGCGGTGCTCATGTTGGTGACGCCGAGCAGCAGGCCGCTGTTGACGTTCCAGATCTTGTAGTGGCCGGAGCCGTCGGGAACCGCCGTCCAGAGGTGGTCGGCGGTGCCGGAGTCACCCCACACGAGGGCCGGCGCCCCCTGGCTGGTCGAGGCGTTCTGGATGCCGAGGACCAGGCCGTCGGCCTTGTTGGTGATCTTGTAGTGGCCGGCGCCGTCCGAGACCATGGTCCACACCTGTGACGTGCTGCCGTTCGCCGTGGCCTGGACGGCCGCGGTGCCCCACGCGGTGCCGCCGTTCAGCGTGGCCAGCGGCAGACCACTGTTGGCGTTGGAGATGCGGTAGTCGCCGGACAGCGACGGCGTGGAGCCGCCGGAGCCGGCCGTGATCGTGATGCGGTAGGCGTTGTTCGTGGCCATGGTGACCGGGATCGAGATCGAGCCGTTGGCCGGCGTGTAGGTGGCGGTCGAGACCGTGCTCGGCCCCGCGGACGCGACCGTACGGCCGAGCGACACCGTCTCCTCCACCTTCACCGTGACCGTGCTGCCGAGATTGAGCGAGTTGAGCCCGTTGACCGTCACCGCGCACGACCCGGAGCAGTTCCCGGCGACGATGCTGACCTGGTTGCCGCCGGACGGAACGGCCGCGAATCCGTCGATGCCGGTCTGGGCGGGCGGAGTGGTCGCCACCATGTTGCCGGTCATCGCGGCG
Source organism: Actinoplanes sp. NPDC051411 (assembly GCF_040682075.1). Lineage (NCBI taxonomy): Bacteria > Bacillati > Actinomycetota > Actinomycetes > Micromonosporales > Micromonosporaceae > Actinoplanes > Actinoplanes sp. NPDC051411. The sequence goes on from NZ_JBFBAD010000012.1 coordinate 10,847, forward strand.
TACCAGGTGTAGAGCCAGTACGCGGCGTTCGGGCTTCCGCCGCGTCCGGTCAGGAGGTCTCCGAGGGCACCGGACTGGTTCCAGAAGGCCAGCTCGGCATCGTGGATACCGAGCCGTTCGAACTTCGAGATGTAACCGACGAGCGGTCCGGGCAGCCCGACCTCGCTCGGAGCGGCGTACTCCTCGATCGCGATCGGCCGCCGGCTGATGCCCAGCGAGTCCTCGATCCCCTGGACGGTGGCCACGTCGCCGGCGATCTTCGACGACCGCGTGAGTTCGTGCCAGGCCAGGATGTCCGGCACGGTGCCGGTCGCGACCGCGTTCTGCAGGAAGTTCCGCATGTCGCCGATGTTGTCGGAGAAGCTGGGGCCCTGGATCGGCTTGTTCGGATCGAGCGAGCGAATCTGCCGGAACGTGGTCGTCCAGAAGGATTCGTAGGTGCCGTTGGCCGAATTCCAGGTGTTGTCCGACTCGTTCCAGGGCGCGTAGGCGGCGATGCTGTTGTAGTACGACGACTGCTTCATCGCGGTGATCTGCGAGTTGACGAAGGGCGTCCAGGTGCTCCAGCTGAACTGGTAGGGCCAGCCGGCGTAGTAGTCGGACAGCCGGTTGACCAGCTTCGCGCCGACGGCGACCGCGGTCGGAGCCACGACCGAGATGTCGCCGGTGGGCTGCTGGTGACCACCGGCGGGCATCTGGACGAAGGTGTTCGGCTTGATCGCGCTCGCCAGCGCGACCGACGGCTGTGTCGCGTTGGCCAGGCCGTAGAGGCTGCCGGTGGCGACGTGGGTCACCGGCCGCAGCACCTGGGCCGCGTTGACGGTAAGGGTGTTGGAGGCGGTCGCGGCCGACGCCGGGACGGCGGCGAGGCCGCTCACGACGAGGGCGCCCGCGAGGAGCGCGGCCGAGGACGCCAGCGGGTAGCGGCGAGGCGTCCGGCGGGAACCGACGGGGACGGTCGGGGTCATGGACAGGGGTCCTTTCCGAGGTCGCGTTTTCTGGCCCGGCTCGGTGGAAGCCGGATCCATCGTGGACGGCGCCCGCCCGGCGAGGCCGCGGGACAGGCGGGTGATCAGGAAACTAGGAAAACGTTTTCCGCCTCAACGTAGGAACCTCGCCCCCGCCTGTCAAGACACAACTACCTCGTGAAAAGCCGTTATGAGCGGCCCACTCGAATGGTCGGACCTGTTGCGTTCGGCAACGAGTTGGCAACATTGGTGAACGTAGATGGAAGCGCTCCCAAGACCTGCCCAGGAAGGAACCACCCCATGTTCAGACGTGCACTCGCCGCCGCTGCCACGCTGGCGCTCGGGGCCGCACTCATGACCGGACTGCTCGGTGGGACCGCCTCAGCGGCCGCAACCTCCACCACCGCCGGATGCGGCAAGTCACCCGCGCTCGCGAACGGCACTCACACGATCGTCAGCAGCGGTCTCAACCGGACCTACATCCTGCACATCCCCGACAACTACGACCGGAACCGGCCGTACAAGCTGATCTTCGCTTTCCACTGGCTGAACGGAACCGCCAACGACGTGGCGACCGGCGGCCCGGACGGATCGGTGTGGGCGTACTACGGGCAGCAGAAGTTGTCGGACAACGGCGCGATCCTGGTGGCACCGCAGGGGATCGACAACGGATGGGCCAACACCGGCGGCCGCGATCTGACCCTGGTCGACGACCTGACCAACCTGATCGAGGGCGGCCTGTGCGTCGACACGTCGCAGCTGTTCGCTCTCGGCTGGAGCTACGGCGGCGCCATGAGCTACGCCGTCGCATGCGCCCGCCCCACCGTCTTCCGCGCCGTGGCCGTCCTCTCCGGCGCCAATCTGAGCGGCTGCGACGGCGGCACGCAGCCCGTCGCCTACCTGGGAATCCACGGCATCCACGACAGCGTGCTCAACATCTCGCTCGGCCGCTCACTGCGCGACACCTTCGTCCGCAACAACGGCTGCACCGCCCAGAGCCCGCGCGAGCCGGCCCAGGGAAGCCTCACCCACATCGCGACCAGCTATGCCGGGTGCCGGGCCGGATATCCGGTGGAGTGGGCCGCCTTCGACGGCGATCACACCCCGGACCCGGTGGACGGGTCCACGGCGACCAGCGGCGCCCGGACCTGGACCGCCGGCGAGATCTCGAAGTTCTTCTCGCAGCTGCCCAGCACCATCCCGCCGAGCACGCCGCCCACCAGTGCACCGACCAGCGCGCCGACCAGTGCACCGACCACTCCCCCGGCCCAGTCCGCCGGGTGCACGGCCGGCTACCACGTCGTCAGCAGCTGGCCGGGAGGTTTCCAGGCCGACATCGCCGTCTCCAACACCGGCTCGGCGAGCACCACCGGCTGGCGGGTGAGCTGGACGCTCGGCTCCGGGCAGTCGGTCAGCCAGGTCTGGAACGGGTCGCTGAGCACCAACGGGAGCACGGCGACGGTGACCAACGCCGCCTACAACGGCACGCTCGCGCCAGGCGCCGGCACCAGCTTCGGTGTGATCGTGTCGGGAACCGCAGCCGCGACACCGACCATGACCTGCACCGGAATCTAGGACGCCGGTAACCGCCCGGTCCCCTTGGTCGTCGACAGTGGACGACCGCGTCGTACAGCATCGGCCAGGTCCGCCGGAGCGGCGGGCCTGGCCGAAGTCGGTTCCTGGGCGGAAAAGCCCCCGCCCTGTTGCGTCAGCGCTTCAGGGTCAGCACACCCGGCCGCCACGGCAGCTGGTCGTAGGAGCCGCCCGCGCTCGGGTCCTTGCCCTGATAGAGCAGCTGCAGGTTGCAGGGGTCGACGGTCATGGTCTGGTCGGGGTTGCTGCGCACCAGGTCGCCGTGGCTGATGTCGTTGGTCCACGTCGCGCCGCTGTTGGCCTTGCCCGCGAACGGGTTGCTCTCACTGGCCGCCTGCGGGGTCCACGAGCCGCCCAGGCTGGAGGCCGTGAACGAGCGGAAATAGCGGCCCTGGCTCCCGATCGCCTCGACGATCATCAGGTACTGGTTCTGGCCCTGGACCTTGTAGACCTGAACCGCCTCGAACAGGTTGTTCGTCGAGTCGCTCATCACCGTGGTGTACGACGAGCCGAAACTGCCCGGGAAGTTCCCGATCGGCATGCTGGCCCGGTAGATCTTGCCGTTGTCACCGGCGAAGAACAGATACATGTTCTGGCCGTCCCCGATGACCGTCTGGTCGATGACGCCGGTGCTGGAGCCGGAAATGCTGCCGGTGAACAGCGTCTGGGCCGACGACCACCCGTTGGCGTTGGTCGGGTCGCTGGAGGTCTTGTAGCTGAACGCGGTCGGGCCCCACTGGTACGCGAGCACCCAGATGTTCTTCGGCGCGAAGTAGAACAGCGTGGGCGCCACCGTGCCCTGGCTCATGCCGTTCTGGCTCGCGGAGGCCATGTCCGACCAGTTGGTGAAGAGGCCGAAGTTCATCGAGCCGTACCCGGAACCGGAGACGTTCGACGCATAGACCAGGTGCTTGCCGTTGTAGACGACGTTGGTGAAGTCCTTCAAGGACACCCACCCCGACTTCGGGGTGGCCAGCGGCCCGGTCGACGTCCAGTGGTAGCTCGACGACAGCGTGCAGCTGCCACCCGTCGGCGGCGGTGTCGTGGGCGACGTGGTCGGCGGGGTGGTCGGCGGGGTGGTCGGCGGGCCCGTGGTCGGGCCGGTGGTCGGGCCCGTGCTGCCGGTGCAGGCCACGCCGTTGACGGCGAAGTTCGTCGGCGCGGGGTTGCTGCCCGTCCACGAGCCGTTGAAGCCGAAGGACGCCGTGCCGCCGGCGGCGACCGCGGCGTTGTAACTCACGTTCTTCGCGGTCACCGCCGAGCCGCTCTGGGTCACCGACGCGTTCCAGGCCTGCGTGACGGCCTGCCCCGCACCGAACGACCACGTCAACGTCCAGCCGTTCAACGGGTCGCCCAGATTGGTGACGGACACGGTGGCACCGAATCCGCCCTGCCACTGCGACGACACGGCATAGGACACCGAACAACCCGCGGACGCGGCCTGCGCCGGCAGCGCGACGGCGACCGCGGCCGACGCCAGCAGCACGACACCGGCCGCCAGGCCGACATTCGTCACCCTGAATCTCTTCATAGCACTTTCTCCTGACAGGATCGCGTTCTACGCATTCGCGGGGGTCGCTGCGTAGTGAGCGTTAACAACGCGTGTCAGGGATGCTACGGGAGCGCTCCCACGGGCTCAATGCGGAGACGCCGACAACGAATCAGCGAGCAGCCGAACCAGGCCGGACCTGCCGGAAGGCCGCAGATCAAAGCACCGGCGGCCGGCCGTAACACCTTTTCAGCGAACAGTTCTCGCTCATTGCGCTAAACCGCACGATCATCCATCACCCAATTGGCAGAACCGATTGAAGTTCTGACGTCGCCGGCCCCGCGGCCGGGCGGAGCAGCACGCCCGGGGCTTACACGCCGGTCGACGGGCAGACCGCGGCCGTCAGTGATCCGCGAGCTCAAATTCGCGGTCGCGCGGAGCGTAGCGGACCTGCTCGAACGGCCACTCGTCGCGTAACCAGCTGCCGATCATCTCGTAGAGCGGCCGGTCCAGCGCCGCGTGATCCGCGCGAACCCAGGACCGGACCTCGGCCACACCGGGCTCGCGTGCCGCGGAGGGGTAGATGTAGACGCAGCCGATGATCTCCGAGCCCTTGAGGACCGAATAGGTGAAGCCCTCGCGCTGCTTGAACTCGGTGTAGTGCTGCTCGAGATCCTGGAGGTTCTGGGCGAGGGTCATCTCGATCGGCCAGCCGTAGGTGGCGAAGCCGGGCGTGTCACGGATGTGAGCCTGGCTCGTCTGCCAGGCGGCGTAGTCCTCGTCATTGAACTCCGGGCGCAGCGGCACCAGCCGGAATCCGGCGCGATCCAGCTCTTCGGGCACCACGAAGGAGCCGGGCACGAAAGACCACTCCGGGGATGACGAGGCTGCTGAGGTCATGTCGTGCTCCCACCGATCCAAGAAAAGGCTGCATGGGAGCATACCTCCCGGGCCGGACACCGCGATCGGATACCGGGAGCTCGGGCATTTGGCGGTTTATAAGGGTTTGGCGATATTCCAATCGCGGCTGAATTGCCGCAGGGTCGACTGGAGGTAGAGAGGCTCGATCGTGACGCCTCCCTGGGCGTCGGCCCGCTCGATGGACAGGTAGGCCCATACGCCATGCGGCGAAATGTTGTCGCGATGGCGTTCCAGCAGGATGGGTTCGCGCCGCTCGATCAGCGACATGTCAAGATCGAGAATGCAGACCGAAGTCACGAGTTCCTCGGCGACGCACCTGAACTGCAGGCTTTCTCGCAACAGCTCGGTCGAGAGGCCCGCGCGCTCGACCAGCAAGCGGAATTTTTCGACCTGGGGCGCCCAGTCGGCGCGTTCGCCGTAGAGCAGGTATTGGTAGGGCCGCGCCCGGCGCAGATTTTCGGCGACCACCTCGAAGAACGCTCCCGGCTCGCCTTCGTTGGTGTCCGATTGGAAGAGCCGGGTCATGATCCTCATCCGCGTGATGCAGGCTTCCATGCCGATGGCCTCAGCGTCGGTCACGAACCCGACCGGACGTTGACTATCGCCGATCTCGGTCAGGCTGCGGGCGGCCTCCTCGATCTGGGTCTGCAGGCGTCGGCTGATCCGTGCCACCATGTCGAGCTGGCGTCCGCGCAGGTCGCTGGCTTCGACAACCGCACGCCGGATGTCGGCGCGCACGCCGGTGGACTCATCCTGTAGTGGAGCCAGCGGCCGCTCGCCAAAGACCAGATAGTCGAGGCTGACGTTGAAGAAATTGGCTATCGCCAGCAACACGTCAAAGCTCGGCTTGATCCGCCCATGCAGGTAATGCGAGATCGTCGCCTCGTTGACGCCGATCGCGCGAGCCAACTTTTTTCTGTTCCCGACTACCGACGGGGCGTTCAACAGATCTTCGAGAACTGCCTCAAACACAACGTTGCGCTGGCGTGGGAACATGATCCGTTACCTCAACGCATCTTTATCGGGGACAGACCGCGCGTCCCGTTTAGTGTCGCTAACAGGCTCTGACTCCATAGTACAGAGACCCCTTGCACCCCCGGTCGAGCCGTCCGTACCGTCTGGTGCAAAGAAGGAGGTCCGATGATCAGGGCCAGGGCGTCAATGAAGGCGGTGCGACAAAGATCTTCCATTGTCGTCACACCGGCATTCGGATTGATCATTACCGCCTCCATCCTGATCGAACCCACCGTTGATCGATATCTCGCAGCAGCCCTGCTCGCCTATGACCTGGTCGGCCGGTTCACCATCCGCGACCGTGGCAATGACATTCGAGATCATGAGAATGGAAGATCCTTGTGAGCACTACACCCAGATTCACCAATCTCACGATGTATGAGCGAGTCGGGCTGGGCAAGCAGTTCAACCTCGCTGACGGCCATGCACATCAAATGCAGGATCCGGTGCAGCGCGAGATCATCAGAGGGCTGCCGACCGTCTTCGCCGACGGCGAGCGGACGCCGCAGGCCGACCTCGAGGCCTCCTTCCAGGAGACCTTCTACCGGTTGGCGCACCAGCACCGGGCGATCCGGCATCCTCGCACGCTGTTGTGCCCGTCGGCATCCCAGTCCATCGACCTCGTCGCCGCTTTCCTCGGCGCCCGGAGGATGTCCGTGGGCCTGCTGCAGCCCTGCTTCGACAACCTGGCGGCGATGCTCACGCGCCGCGGCGTGAAACTGACGGCGGTGAGCGAGGCGAGCCTACGTGGTGAACGGCTGGCCCAGACCATCGCCGCGACTGCCGTCGACGCGCTCTTCCTTGTTCTGCCGAACAATCCGACCGGATTCACTTTGGACCCGGCCGGATTACAGAACCTTGCCGAGCGGTGCGCGGCGGCCGGCAAGATGCTCATCGTGGACTGGACCTTCCGCTTCTTCGACGGTCAGCCGGCGTGGGACCAGTACGAGATGCTCGACCGGTCCGGCGTCAGCTATGTCTGCATCGAGGACACCGGCAAGACATGGCCGACTCTGGAACTCAAGTGCAGCATTCTGGCGTCGAGCGCCGACGTGTACGGCGGGCTGACGGCGCCCCACAGCGATCTACTCCTGAATGTGAGCCCGTTCGTACTACGACTGCTCGTCGAGTACCTCGCGGACACCGAGAGGCGGGGATTCGAGCGTTCGGTGTACCACCACATTCGAAGTAACCGCGAGTTGCTGGACGATGCGCTGCGGGGATCGGTGCTTTTACCCAGGAGGCAGGGCCGGCTGCTGAGCGTCGAATGGGTGTACGTCGATTCCGAGCATCTCAGCGGCCTCGACGTGGTACGCGCGTTCGGCGCCGACGGCATCGGGATTCTGCCTGGTGAGCATTTCTTCTGGGGTGAGCCCCGGCTTGGCGCGGCGTATGTCCGCGTTGCTCTCGCACGCGACTCGGTCATGTTCGACAGCGCCTGCCGGCGGATGCACGACGTCATCACCCGCGTTCCGGGCCTGCTCGGAGCCGGACAACCGCTGTCGGACGCCCGATGAGGATCATCTATCTGGACACGCCGACCTACCTGCCGGGTTCGTGGCATTGCCGTATCGCGGCTCTTGGGGAATTCGAGGTGTTTCCGGATCGTCCCGATCCCGAGACGGCCATCCACCGGCTGTCGGCGTGCGACATCGCGATCGTCGAATGGACCGCATTGACGCGCGAGATACTCAGTGAGGTGCGGCGCGTGCGCCATCTGAGCCTGGTGACCACGAGTTTCGACTTCGTCGACCTGGACGCGGCGCGAGAGGCCGATATTTCGGTCAGTTACTGCCCGACCTATTCTCAGACGGCGGTGGCGGAACATGTATTCGGCCTGCTGCTCGCGGTCACCCGTCGGCTGCCGGCGGCCGACGAGGCGGTCCGACGAGGAGAAAGCCACGTCTACGGACCCTTCCTCAGCATGGGATTGGCCGGCCGTACGTTGGGGCTGATAGGCACCGGACGAACAGCCCGGGCGACCGCCCGCATCGCCGGCGGATTCGGGATGCGGGTCATTGCCGCGAGCCGCAACGGCGCGCCGGTTCCCGGGCTGACAGTGGTGCCGTTGGACGATCTGTTACGGCGAAGTGATGTCGTATCACTGCATGTGCCGTTGAACGACAGCACCCGCGGCCTGCTCGGCGCCGATCGGCTCGCCTTACTGAAGCCCTCGGCGGTGCTGATCAACACGTGCCGCGGCAAACTGGTCGAACAGGCGGCCCTGGTGCGGATGCTGGCCGCCCGGCGGCTCGCCGGCGCCGGTCTGGACGATCTGGACGACACGGCGGACGGTGACATACGCAGTCTGGACAATGTGGTGCTGAGCCCCGGCACGGCCTGGTATACCGCCGACGCTCGAGCTACGAACCTCGTCGAGTTGTACGCCAATCTGAGTGGCTATCTGGCCGGCCGTCCACAGAACCTTCTGACTTGATCCTGCCGTCCGGCGGTCGGCCGGTGCGCCGCGCGGCGATCTTTCGCAATTCGCGATCGGGCCTTCTGGCCTTGCGAAAGGCGGGATGTTGACCGGCGTTCCGGGCCGGCGGGAGGCTGAACGCGCCTGTCGGAAAGGGGCCGGCGGCAGGACGGGAGGGAGCGATGAACCGCCGGGACATGCTGAAGATCGCCGGCCTCGGCGCGGCCGGTGCCCTCCTGCCGGCGTGCGGCGCGACGCTGCCCGAGCCGGACGTGAGCGTCGCCGGGTTCGGCGAGGGCGCGAGCGGCACCGTGCGGCTCTGGTGCCGGTCCGCCACCCGCACCGGCGTCGAGGTCGTCGTGCAGCGCTTCAACCAGGCCCACGACCGGCTGCGGGTGGAGCTCACCCCGGTGCTCGACAGCCAGTACGTCACGAAGCTGGCGACCGCGATCCGCGGCCGGCGGGTGCCCGACGTCGTGGACATCGACGACATCAACTCGATGCTGTTCCTCTACCGGGACGCACTCACCGACATCACTCCGGTCGTCGACGCGCTGCCGTACCGCTCCAAGCTCAGCCCCGGTCACCTGCGCCTGGCGACGCGCGACGGGCGGCTGTACGCGGTGCCGTTCCTGGCCGACAACTCGGCGCTCTTCTACAACCGTGAGCTGCTGGACCGGGCCGGCGTGGATCCCGAGCGGTCGTTGTCGAGCTTCGACGGCTATCTGGACGCGGCCCGGCGGGTGCGCGCGCTGGGGCCGGAGATCTACGGCTGGTCGATCGCCGGCAACTCGCCGGGCGTTCTCGGCTTCGTCGTGCAGCCGCACATCTGGGCCGCCGACGCCCGTACGATCGCCGGCGACGTCGGCGCTCAGACCGGCGATGTCGCCGGCAATGCCGTGGTCCGCCGCACGCTCGAGCTCTATCGGACGATGTGGCAGGAGGGGTTGCTGCCGAAGCCCAACTTCGCCGACGCCGCCACCGCCTGGGGCAGCGACTTCCGCGCCGGAACGGTCGGGCTGTTCCCGGCCAACTACGCGGTCGCGGTGCTGTCCGCGGACGACAAGATGCGCGCCCGTACGGGCGTGGTCCTGATGGCCGGCCCCGACGGCGGGCAGGCGTTCTTCGACGGCGGTGACAACTTCGCTATTCCGCGGGGCGCGCAGAACCCGTCCGGCGCGTGGGAGTTCATCCGGTTCGCGCTCGATCCGGCGCAGCAGGCCGTGCTGCCCACCGGCGGGTACACGCCGGTTCGGTCCGACGTCGCGACCGCGGACTTCCGCCGGAAGTTCCCTCAGGCCGTGGCCCCGCTCGACCGGCTCGGCCGCGGGTACGCTCCGCCGACGCTGGCCTACAACCTCCTCTACAACCAGCCGGACAGCCCGTTCATCGCCATGTTCCGGCGAGCCGTGTTCGACGGTGACGTCGACGGTGCGCTGAAGGCCGGGCAGGTCAGCTTCGACCGCATCCTGAAACTGGCGCAGCTGTGAGGTGAGCAGAGCATGGCGGTGTCCGAGGCCCCGGCCCGTACCCGTGCGGCGGCGAAGGCCGCCCACCGCGCCCGGCGACGGCGGGGTTCGCTGACCCATCCCACCCGGACCGCGTGGGCGATGGTGACCCCGGCGCTGTTGTTCGTGGCCGCCTTCGTGCTGGTGCCCCTGGTCTTCGCGATCTACATCTCGATGACGAACTGGCCGCTGATCGGCTCCTACCGGTTCATCGGTCTCGGCAACTACCGGGCGATGTTCACCGACACCGCGTTCGGGCAGTCGGTGCTCTACACGCTGCTCTACACCGCGATCGTGACGGTGCCGATCCTGCTGATCGGCTATGCGATGGCCGTCGTGGTGCGGGCCCGGCGCCGGGGTTCCACCCTGCTGCGGACCATCTTCTTCCTTCCGTACGTCATCGGCCTGAGCACGCTGAGCTTCATCACCGTGCTGGAGGCGCAGCCGGACAGCGGCGCTGTCAACGTCGTGCTCAAGGCGCTGGGCATCACCGACGGCAGCACCGCCTGGCTGGTCGACGCGCCGCTGGCCACCGGGCTGGTCAGCGTGCTGGTCGTGTGGGGCGTCTCCGGCCTGACGATGGTGCTGCTGCTCTCCGGAATGCAGGCGATCCCGCGCGAGACCTACGAGTCGGCCGAGACCGACGGCGCCGGGTGGTGGCAGCGCGAGTGGCACATCACGATCCCGATGATGCGGCGCACGATCGCGATGAGCCTGATCCTGTCGGTGATCGGGTCGTTCCTGGCCTTCACCCAGTTCTTCATCCTCACCCAGGGCGGCCCGGGCCGGCAGACCACGCCGGTCGTGATGTACATCTACCAGCGCGCGTTCGTGCAGCTTCAGGTGGGCGCGGCGACCGCGCTGTCGATCGCGCTGGTGATCGTCGTCGGCCTGATCAGCGCGGCCCAGTTCTGGCTGTTGCGCGAGAGGGACTGAGCGACCATGACCGAGCGTTCCCGCACCGAGCAGAACACCAAGATCTTCCTGTACGTGGTGGCGGCCGTGCTGTCGCTGGTCGTGTTCGTGACACCGCTCGCCTGGGCGCTGCTTCGTTCGCTGCAGTCGAACGCGGTCATCACAGCGGCGCCCGACCGGTCGACGTTCTTCGACCTGACCGTCGGCAACTTCCGGCATATCTCGGCCGTCGGCAACATTCCCCGGGCAACCCTCAACAGCCTCATCGTCTCGGCCGGGACCGCCGCGCTGACCGCCCTGCTGGCCACCGCGGCCGGGTACGGCTTCGGCCGGTTCCGCTTCCGGGGTTCCGGTGTCGCGTTCGGGCTCATCCTGGTCACCCTGATGATCCCGTTCCAGGCGATCCTGACGCCGCTGTTCCTTGAGTTGAACGCCATGCGCCTGACCGACAACCTGCTCGGGCTGGTGCTCTTCTACACCACGGTCAATCTGCCGTTCGGCGTGTTCGTCATGCGGACCGCGTTCGCCTCGGTTCCGAACGAGCTGGAGGACGCGGCCAACGTCGACGGCGCCGGGCCGGTGCGGACGCTGACCCGGGTGCTGCGTCCGCTCGTGCTGCCGGGCATGGCGACCACCGCGCTGTACGCGTTCCTCGCCTCCTGGACCGAGTTCCTGGGGGCGCTGACGTTCCTGACCAAACAGGAGCTGTACACCCTGCCGGTGGCGCTGCTCAACCTCCAGCAGGGCGCGTACGGGTCGATCGACTACGGCCTGCTGGCGGCCGGCGCGGTGATCGCCATGGTGCCGTGCGTGGTGCTGTTCGTCGCGCTGCAGCGCTACTACGTCGCGGGGTTGTCGGCCGGGGCGGTCAAGGGCTGACCGGCGGGGTCAGCTGGCGAGCCCCAGGTCGCCGGCCACCCAGCCGTTCCGGCGGCCCAGCCGGCGCGCGGTCGCCACCAGTGCACCGACGTGCGGTGGCGCTTCGCGCGCCCGCCACAGCAGCGACCACGGATATCGCGGCGTGGGCTGCACCAGCGGCCGCCATCGCACCTCGGCCACCGGGTCGGACGGAGCGGGGCCGAACGGAGCCGGGCCGAACGGAGCCGGGCCGCCGGGAACGGGGACGGCTGGAACCGGGACCGCCGACTCCGGCACCACCATCGCGCAACCGCCCCGCGCGACCACGTCGGCGCCCGCCCGCAGGCCGTGCACGCTGCCGCGGAACCGGCTCGGGAAGAAGCCCGAGGAGCGGCACAGCTCGGTCAGGAACCGGGCGCACTCAGGGGCCTGCGCCTCGTCGGGCAGCAGGAGCCGCTCGCCGGCCAGCAGCGGCACCGGCACCGCCGCCAGCCGGGCCAGCCGGTGGCCGCCGGTCACCAGCACCCCCAGCGGATCGAGCCGGAACAGCTCGGTGGCGATCTCGGGCGGCACCGCCGAGGCGCGCCCGACGCCGACGTCGAGGCGCCCGTCGGCGAGGCCCCGGCACTGCTCCGGCACGCCGGCGTGCACCAGGTGCACCTCGACCTCGGGGTGCTGACCCAGCAGCTCGTGCAGGACCGGGCGTACGGCCTCGTAGCCCTCGTCGAGCACGCCGATCCGCAGCACCGGTCCCCCGCTGCCGGCGCCCTGCGCGACCACCGCCGCGCGTTCGACGTGGGCCAGGATCTGCCGGGCCTCGGCGAGGAACCGGGCGCCGGCCTCGGTCAGCTCGAGGTGCCGGGTGTTGCCGGCGACCAGGACGACGCCCAGCGCCCGTTCGAGGCGCCGAACCTGCTGGCTCAGCGCCGATTGCACGATGTGCTCGCGGGCGGCGGCGCGGCCGAAGTGCAGTTCCTCCGACAGGGTGACGAAGTAGCGAAGCTGGCGCAGCTCCATGCGGGAACCCCCCGGTCGGCGGTGTCAGGCACGCAGCGGAAGCCATATCCGCATGGCGCCCGCCTCGCGATTGCCCCAGGCGTGGTACGGCACGGCGACGAGGCGTACCGGTCGCTCCTCCGATTCCGGGTGACCGGACCGATAGGGCGCACCGCCCACGGTTGCGGGAACCCGGACCGTGGCGTCGAACTCCAGAGTGTCCAGTCCGCCGCGACGGCCCGGAGCCGGCCGCAGGTCGGCGGCCACCGCGATGTCCGCCAGGTCGGCGTCCGGCTGGTCCACCTGTTCCAGGCAGTAGACGACCGGTCCTCGGGCCAGGGCCACGGTGCCGCGGACCGCGTCGATGCGCGGATGCGGCCACAGCACCCGGGGCGGCAGGTCGATGTCGAGGGTCACCATGTCGCCGAGCCGCCAGGTCCGGGTCAGTACGGCATACCCGCGCCGGTCCGGAACCGCGGGCCGGGTGGCGCCCGCGACTCTCAGGGTGGCGCCGTCCGCCCAGGCCGGGATCCGCAGCGCCAGCGACCACGGCGACTCGTCGGTGCCGGTGATCCGGATGGTCGTCCGGCCACTCGCCGGGTAATCGGTGTCGACGGCGAAGGCGACCCGCCGGCCGTCGGCCAGGTGCGTGTCGACCGTGCCGGCGGCGTAGTGGTGCAACTGGACGCCGCCGGCGTCGCGCGTGACGAGGTACGCCTGCATCGACGCCAGCAACCGCAGCAGGTTGGGCGGGCAGCAGGCACACTCGTACCAGTCCGGGCGCGCCGGGCCGGGGCCGCGCCGCTGCAGCGGGTTGACGTAGCAGAAGTGCCGGCCGTCGTCCGCGGTGGAGGCCGCGACGACGTTGTAGAGCGCCCGTTCCATGTCGTCGGCGTACCGCGCCTCGCCGGTGGCCAGCAGCAGCCGCCAGGTCAGCATGACGCTCGCGATGCCGGCGCAGGTCTCGGCGTACGCCCGGTCGGGCGGCAGCTCGTACGGCTCGCCGAACGCCTCGTCCAGGTGCCGCGAGCCCTGCCCGCCGGTGACGTACGTCTTCGTGGCCAGCGTGGCGTCCCACTGCGCCACCACGGCGTCCAGGAGCGAGGTGTCGCCGGTCTCGGCGTACGCGTCGACCATGCCGGTGGCCAGGTAGAGCGCCCGCACCGCGTGCCCGACCATCGCGCGGTGTTCCCGCACCGGCCGGTCGTCCTGGTAGTACGCGGAGCCGAACCGGCCGGATCCGAGCAGTCCCCGCCCGCGCCGGTCGAGGAACAGCGTGGCCAGTTCCAGATACCGCTGTTCGCCGGTGGTGCGGTACAGCTCGACCAGTGCGGTCTCCACCTCCGGATGTCCGGGCAGACCCTCCCGCCGCCCCGGCCCGAAGAGGTCCACGGCCCGGTCGGCGAAGCGGCATGCCACCTCCAGCAGGCCGTCCGCGCCGGTGGCCCGGACGTCGGCGATCGCCGCCTGGGTGAGGTGGCCGAGGCAGTACAGTTCGTGCCCGGACCGCAGGTCGGTCCAGCGGCGGCCCGGCTCCCCGAGCTGGAACGCGGTGTCGAGGTAGCCGTCGTCGTCCTGGGCCGCCCGCAGCAGGTCGGTCGTCGTGCGCAGCGCCCGCTGAAGTTCCGGCGCGGGTTCGCGGCCCTGCTCCCAGGCGACGCCCTCCAGCCACTTGTAGACATCGGAGTCGGCGAACACCATGTTGCGGTGCCGCGCCGTCGTGTCGCCGGCCGCGACGGCGCGCAGGTTGGCGAGGTTTCCCGCCTCCTCCAGCTGCCGGGTCACGTGCGGCAGGGTGGCGGTACGGTTGCGCCGCTGCCGGTCGCCCCAGAACCCGCCTCGCAGCACGACCTCGTCCAGGCCGAGCGGAAGCAGCACCGACGTGCCGGTACGCGCCGGGGCCACCGGGCCGAGCCGGGTCGTCGGCGGTGCCGTCACGCCGCACCTCCGCGCAGCCGGAGCATGCTCCAGGACAGCGGCGGCAACACGACCGTGGCCCGCCGGTCGGCCACCTTGACGTCGTCGCGGCGGCGCGGCGTGACCCGGTCCGGCTGCGCGGCGGTGTTCACCGCGTCCGGGTCGTCGTCGAACACCGCGACGTGCTCCCCGGTGGCGAGCGCCGGAAGCGCGCGCAGGTCGAGGTCGACGACCATCTCCTGGTGCTGGTCGCGGTTGACGGCGAACAGGGTGACCGCGGACGGGTCCGCACCGGCGACCGCGACGGCGTCCAGCACGGGCACCTCACCGTGCGCGGCCGTCTCGTACACCGGCGAATCGACCTGGGTGCGCAGCACCGAACCGCGGCCGTGCCGGGACGTCAACGCGAACGGGTGGAAGCTCGCCTGCCGCCACGCCGGTCCGCCCGGCTCGGTGCGAATCGGCGCGATCACGTTGACCAGCTGGGCCAGGCAGCCGATCTTCACCCGGTCGGCGTGCCGCAGCAGCGAGATCAGCAGGTCGCCGACGACCACGGCGTCGGTCACCGAGTACGTGTCCTCGATCAGCCGCGGCGCCTCGTCCCAGTCGAGGTTCTCCTCGCCGGCGAACCTCGACTGGTACCAGACGTTCCACTCGTCGACCGCCAGGTTGATCCGCTTGCGATGGCGCCCGACGGCCCGGACGTGGTCGCAGGTGGCCACCACCGCCTCGATGAACCGGTCCAGATCGACGGCGCTGGCCAGGAAGCTGCCGCGGTCGCCCGCGCGCTCCTCGTAGTAGCTGTGCAGGGAGACGTAGTCGACCAGGTCGTACGTCTCGGCCAGCACGGTCGCCTCCCAGCTGCCGAACGTCGGCATCCGGGCATGCGAGCTGCCGCAGGCCGACAGCTCGATCGCCGGATCCACCCGGCGCATCGCCTTGGCGGTCTCGGCGGCCAGGCGCCCGTATTCGTACGCGGTCTTGTGCCCGATCTGCCAGGGCCCGTCCATCTCGTTGCCCAGGCACCAGAGCTTGACACCGTACGGGTCGGCGGAGCCGTTGGCCCGGCGCAGGTCGGAGAGGTAGGTGCCGGACGGATGGTTGCAGTACTCCACGAGGTGGCGCGCCGCGTCGACGCCCCGGGTGCCGAGGTTCACCGCCATCATCGGCACGCTGCCGACGCTCGCGGCCCAGCCGATGAACTCGTCGACGCCGACCTGGTTGGTCTCGATCGAGCGCCAGGCCAGGTCGAGCCGGCGGGGACGCTCGGCGCGCGGTCCGATCCCGTCCTCCCACGTGTATCCGGACACGAAGTTCCCGCCCGGGTAGCGCAGCAGCGGCACGCCCAGTTCGCGGACGAGAGCGCTGACGTCCCGGCGGAAGCCGCGCTCGTCCGCTTGCGGGTGCCCCGGCTCGTAGATTCCGGTGTAGACGCACCGGCCCATGTGTTCCACGAACGATCCGTAGAGCCGGGGGTCCACCTCGGACAGCGCAAGCGCCGGGTCGATGGTGAGCGAAGCGTGGTTCACGGAGTCACCCCTTGAGACCGGTGCCGGCGATGCCCTCGACGATGCGGCGCTGGAAGAACAGGAAGAGCAGGACGAGCGGGAGGGCGCCGAGGATGGCCGAGGCCATGGTGTCGGCGTACCGGATGCCGTAGCTGCCCTGGACCGTGGCCAGGCCGACCGGGATGGTCATCAGCCGCGGGTTGGACAGCACGAGCAGCGGCCAGAGCAGGTTGTTCCACGACCACACGAAGGTGAAGATCGCCACCGCGGAGACGACCGGGCGGCTCAACGGCATGACGATCCGCCAGTACGTGCGCAGATAGCCGGCGCCGTCCACCCGCGCCGCCTCGTCCAGGTCGTGCGGCAGCCCGTCGAAGAACTGCTTGAAGATGAACACCGCGATGGCGGTGGGGATCTGCGGCAGGATCACCGCCCAGTAGGTGTTGAGCAGGTGCAGCGCGCCGAACTCCTTGAACTGCGGGACCATCAGCACCTGCTGCGGGATCATGATGCCGATCAGCACGAACCAGAACATCAGGTAGCGGTGGCGGAACCGCATCCGGGACAACGCGAACGCGGCCAGGCTGGCGGTCAGCACCGTGCCGGCGGCGGTCAGCGCCGAGGTGATGAAGCTGGCGGCGTACCAGTTCCAGATGTCGCCGTTGCCGAGCAGCGTGCGGAACGACGCGAACGTCGGGTTGTGGATGATCCACGTGGTGGCGGTGGTCTCGGCGTTGGGCTTGAGCGCGGTGTCGACCGCCCACGCGATCGGCACGAGCCAGATCAGCGCGAACGCGACGAGCACCCCGGCACAGGTGCGGTTGAACAGCTTCACCCGGCGGTCGACGCTCGCCTGGGTCACTTCGGGCCGGGCGGCGGCCGGCCGGGTGCCGGCGGCGGTGGTCATGATCAGACTCCCTGCTGTTCCTGGCGGCGGGTGAGGAAGAGCCAGACGGCGGAGACGGCCAGCACGACGACGAAGAAGAGTGTCGAGGCGGCCGCGGCGTATCCGGTCCGGAAGTCGGTGAACCCGATGTCGTAGATGTATTCGAGCACCGAGCGGGTGGCGTAGTTCGGCCCGCCGCTGGTCATGATGTACATCTGGTCGAAGACCTTCAGCGAGGCGATCACCTGCAGCACGACCACGAGCGTCGTGGTGCGGCTGAGCATCGGGATCGTGATGCGGGTGACCTGGTTCCACGGGCTCGCGCCGTCCATCGACGACGCCTCGTACAGATCCCGGGGGATCTCCTGGAGCCCCGCCAGGTAGAGCACGAAGTTGAAGCCGAGCGTCCACCACACGGTCGTGATGGCCAGCGACCACATCGCCAGCTTCGGGTCACCCAGCCAGTTCGGCTCCGGCAGACCGAGCCCGGTGACGACCTTGGTGAGCAGTCCGAGCGCCGGCGTGTAGAGCCAGATCCAGATCAGCGCCACGACGGCCGACGGCAGGATGTACGGCAGGAAGAACGCCAGCCGGAAGAACGCGCGTCCGCGGCGTACCCGGTCGGCCAGCAGCGCGAACAGGAACGCGAGCACGACCAGCGGCGGCGTGGTGAGGATGGTGAACCAGACCGTGTGCCACATCGATGACCAGAAGTCGGCGCTGCGCAGCGCCTCGGCGTAGTTGCCGAAGCCGGCGAAGTCGCCCAGCCCCGATTTGACGAGGCTGGTGTCGAAGAAGCTCATCACCACCATGTAGAGCGCCGGTCCGATGATGAAGGCGAGGTACAGCACGAGGAACGGGGCGAGGAAGAGCATCGCCGGGCCGGCATGGCCGCTTTCCTCCCGGCCGCCCCGGGGTGCGGCGACGTCGGCGGGTACGCGGCTGGCGACCTCGGGGCCTGCGGTGGTGGTCACGGGGGGACCTCCCGGGTTCAGATGGGCGACGCGGCGCCGGCCAGCGCCTGGATCTTGGTGCGCATCTGCGCGATGGCGGCCTCCGGCGACAGCTGTCCGGCCTCGACGGCGCCGACGGAGGAGCTCATGAGGATCTCGAAGTCGGACCCGGAACCCGAGTACCAGCCGGCCGGGTCGTACACCGCGGCGTTGGCCGCCGCCGCGTAGTTCGACTGCGGCGTGAGCTTGTGGTACTCGGCGCTCCGCGCGGTCGGCTGCCACGCCGGGACGTGGCCGCCCTGCGCCCAGGTCATGCTCTGGTCCAGCAGCGACCGGACGAAGTCCAGCGACCGGTCGACCTTGGCCTGGTCGGCGTCCGGCCACTTGGGCAGCACGAGGGTGTGTGAATCGGCCTGCACCATGTAGGTGCCGCCGAAGACGTTGGGCACCAGCGTCATGCTGAACGGCATCTTGGCGGTCTGGAAGGTCGTGATCTCCCACTCGCCGTTGAGGTGGAAGCCGGCCGCACCGCTCGCGAACAGCGCGATGGCGCCCTGATAGTCGATGCTGCCGGGCATGACCTTGCGCTCGACCGTCAGGGTGCGCAGGTAGTTCAGCACCTGCATGGCCTTGGCGTCGTCGAGCACCACCTTCGTGCCGTCGTTGGCCAGCACCTGGCCGCCCAGCTGCGAATACAGCGTCTGGAACACCCGCCACGGGCTCGCGGCGTCGCTGTTGATGCCGTGCGTGGCCCCGTACTGGCCGGTGACCTTCTGCACCTTGGTGAGGGCGTCCAGGAACCCCTGCGGGCCGGCGATCGGCTTGAGGTTGCCGCTCGCGTCGAGCAGACCGGCCTGCTCACAGATCTTGGTGTTGTAGAACAGCACCAGCGGGTGGGTGTCCAGCGGGATCGCGTACGCCTTGCCGTCGACCAGGCCGGCCTGCCACGCGCGCCGGTTGAACTGGTCCGGCGTCATCCCGTGCCGGGCCAGGTCCTCGGGGCGCAGCTCCTGCAGGAGCCCCGCCTGCACCAGGGTCTTCATCCGGGTCAGGTGGGACACGGCGACGTCCGGCGGCTTCTGGCCGACCGTCGCCAGCGACAGCTTGGTGTAGTACGGGTTGCCCCAGGCCAGCGTGACGGCCTGCAGCGGCGTACGCGGGTGACTCGAGCGGTAGCCGTCCTCCATCTGCTGCATCCGGACGCCGTCGCCGCCCCCGAAGAGGTTCCAGTAGTCGACGGTGCCGGGGTTGACGGCGGTGTCGGCGAGGCCCGCCACCACGGGCGAGGAGCAGCCGGCGAGCGCGGCGACGCCCAGGCCGGCGGCGCCCCGGAGAAGAGAACGGCGGCTTACGGGTACGTCCATGATGACCGTCCGCCTTGGGTAGCGCCCACGCTCACCCCCCAAGTGAACGTGAACATCCGAATGTGTTACGGGCCGACTACCCATCGGTTGAGCGATCATCACATCCATCGGTGGATATGCGTCAAGATTTTTCCCGCGTGCGGACGCCGATGACGTCGTCAAGGACCCTGGGGAGCCCGGTACGTCCCCGCAGCGACCGCGGCGAGCTTCGGCAGCAGCCAGGGCGCGATGATCCGCTGGACACCGCCGGGCGTGTAGTGCAGCCCGTCGCTGCGGATCCGCAGGCCGCCGATCCGCCACGTGAACCGGCCGGCCGGGCAGACCACGCGGTTCAGGTCGAGCACGGTGATCTCGCCGGGATGCCGGGCCGCCTCCGCCCACAACAGCGCGTTCCAGGCGTCCACCCGGGCCGGCTGATCTTCCGGGTACAGGCTGCCGTCGGGCTTCTCGGCCCGGTGGGTATAGGCGGCGGTGAGCAGCACGACCGCGGCGCCCCGGGAGCCCGCGATCCGCACGGCCCGGTCGAGCTGCCCGCTGAGGTACCGGTCATAGTCCGGCTCGCCGACGTGCTGATACTCACCGTGATACCTGCGGTCCATCAGCTCCCAGCGGTTGAGCTCGATGACGGCCACGTCGGGATTGTCGGCGTCGACGCCCCTCTGCCAGCGCTGTTGCCACGAGGTGCAGCCGGGATAGTTCGTGTGCGGCGTGCCGAGTTCCCGGATGTCGGGCAGGGTGGCGATGCCGCAGCCCTGGATCGCCCGGTCGCTCGTCCACATCCCGGGGTGCCCGGGCAGGTAGTCGCCGATCACCCACGACACCGAGTCACCGAGGAAGGTCACCCGGGGCGTATTCCCGGCGCCCGCCGGACGCCCGGGACGGTCGATCGGCGCCGGACCGCGTACGGCATGGACCGCGCCCCGCGGCAGGCGGAGAACGGCCGAACTGGGAATCGTGATGATGACCGGCGCCGCCGTGGTGGCCGGCGACCCGGGCCCGGCCGTCGCCGACGCGACCGCGAAGATCATCAGCGTGACGGCACCCACGGTGACCGCGCCCGGCATCCGGCGGGGCAGCCGCCGGCCCAGAACGCCGCGCCGGACCGGCTGCTCGATCAGGTAGAAGCTGATGGTGGCGAGGGCCACGGTGGCGGCCAGCCGCACCGCGAGCAGCGGCCAGCGGGACAATCCGGTGGCGTCGGCGGTCACGAAGGTGAACAGCGGCCAGTGCCACAGGTACACGCCGTACGAGATGCGCCCGAGCCAGACCAGCGGCCCGGTGCCCAGAGCGCGGGCGAGCGGCGAGCCGGGCCGGAGAACGACCTGGGCGAGGACGAGCGCGGTGGCCAGCGCCGCCGCGGTCAGGCCGCCCCGGTAGAGCCAGGACGCCTCGTCGGACGCGGCATGCCACAGCCAGAGCGTGCCGGCAAGACCCGCCGTCCCGGCAACGCTGAGGGCCACCGATGCCACCCGACGCGGTTGCCCTGAGCGCCCGACCTCGGCGCTCAGCAACGCGGCCAGGCCGGCCCCGATCAGCAGCGCCTGGGCCCGGGTGTCGGTGCCGTAGTACGCCCGCGCGATGTCGCCGGGCCGGAACAGACCGGCGCACACGAGCTGGGAGGCGACGGCGCCGGCGCCGCACGCCACGATCAAGGCCGTACGCGCGTGGCGCGCCGCCAAGCCGAGCGTCAACGCCGTCACCAGCAGCGGCCAGATCAGGTAGAACTGCTCCTCGATGCCCAGTGACCAGGTGTGCTGCAGCGGCGACGGGGCGGCGGTGGCCGCGACGTACCCGGTCCCCCGGAAGATCATCCGCCAGTTCGCGACGTACCCGAGCGCGGCGTACGCGTCGGTGCGCAGCAGCCCGAGCGCGCCGCTGTCGAGCAGGAACCGTCCGGCGACCACCGTGGCGAGCAGCATGGCCAGCAACGCGGGCAGCAGCCGCCGGGCCCGGCGGATCCAGAACCGCCGCAGGTCGATCCGGCCCCGCGACCGGTGCTCGGCCAGCAGAAGCGACGTGATCAGAAAGCCGGACAGGACGAAGAAGGTGTCCACGCCGAGAAAGCCCCCGCCGATGCCGGCCAGCCCGGCGTGGAACAGCACCACGGCGGTCACCGCCAGCGCCCGGAGGCCGTCGAGCGCCGGCCGATAGGCAAACGATCCCGGGCGCCGGGCGTCCCCGGCCGGCACCACGACGGAGGGCTGCCCGGCCCGAGCCGGGTCGACGAGAGCGTCCGGCATGGCGTGTCCCCTTCCGGCCGGGGAGGTGCGACTGCCCGTGTCGCATACCGGATCTCGGAGGGTTCAAACCGATCGGCGCGGTTTGGCACATCGCCGGCCGGCGGCGCCCGCCTGCGAGGACGACACCTCAGGAGACCCGCATAGGCCGGTCGTGGCCGGGTATCCGGTCGTCCCGTCCCATCGCCGCGGGGAGCGACCATGGCAACGCCTGCATCCTTCGACAATCCCTATCCGTCGGCCCAGGGTCCCCTGGCCACCGGACTGGCCACCCTGGCCGGGACACCGGAGTACGTATCCACCATCGACCCCCAACTGCGGGAGATCGCCGGGCTCGCCGCGGCACGGGTCGGCGCGGCGGCCTTCGCCTCGATCACCCGGTTGCGCGGCCCGTTCTACATCACGGTCGCCCTGAGCGACGAGATCGCCCGCGCGATCGACGACGCCCAGTACGCCGACGACGCCGGCCCCTGCCTCGAGGCCCTGCAGACCGGAAGGCCGGTCGGCGTGCCCGACATCGCGGCGACGACGATGCGGTGGCCCGGCTTTCACGAGGAAGCCCCGCGCCTGGGTCTGCACGCCTCGGTGTCGGTTCCGCTGCACACCGCGCGCGGCGGGCCGGTGGCGGTCCTCAACCTCTACGGCCGCGATCAGGCCGCGATGGCGCCGCTGATCGCCGGGATCTGCTCCGTGCAGGGATATCCGCTCGAGGAGGCGGCCGGACCCGGCCACCCGGCTCTGACCGACGAGGGCGGCCGCGAACTGGTCGCCGGTTACGCCGAGGCACTCGCCGTCCGGGCCCGGATCACCCGCGCGCTCACCGTCATCATGACCGAGAACCGGTGCACCCCGGATGACGCGTACGTGAGCTTGTGCATTCGCGCCGCCCAGGCGGGCACCGGCCTCGACGAGGCCGCCGCCGCACTCATCCCGCCGAAAGCTACCTGATGCCCCCGGCTGGTGTGCGCCGTCGACTCCGGCGGCCGGCCGGGCCGGCCGGCTCCGGTGGGAGCCGGCCGGGGCTCGCTCAGGACCGGTTGGCCCAGGCGTTCCACTCCTCCGCGGTGTTGATCTCCACCCCTTCCGGGATGACGAACGGCCGTTCGCTCCAGCCGGCCACGGTGAACGGCGTGAAGTCCCGGTCGGTGAGCATCCGGAAGGTGAACTCCGACATCGTCATCTCGTATCGATGCCACGGGTCCACGCCGTCCTTGCGGGCCACGACCGGCCAGCTGTCCGGGTCGGCGCCGGCGTCGGCCAGCCAGTAGTACTCGCCCTCGGTCTGATCGGTGCCCCACTGCAGCAGGCCTGGCTGCCCGGGCCCGCCGTACGGCACGTGGGGCCGGTAGAGGCCGGCGTTGCCGCGCACGACGCGCAGCCAGTAGAGCAGGCTGTCGACGTCGCCGACCGGCTGCAGAACCGAGAGGTAGCCGTTGTACAGCGCACCGCCGAGCGACGAGCACAGCTCGCGATAGTCGGCCGGCAGGGCCGTGCCCAGCTCCCCTTCGATCGGCGCGAGGTCGATATCGCGCGGCCGCGGTGTGGCGCCGGTCGACTCGATGATGCGCTGCGTCCAGGACATGACGACCTCTCTCTCAGGGAACGTTGGCGATCGTGGTGTTGACCAGGGGCACGCCGTCGGAGGTGTAGGCCTCCAGCGTGATGCTGCTCGGTATCGCGTTGTTTCCGCTGTAGCTGGCCCAGGCGGCGTAGTAGACGGTAGCGCCCCCGTCGATGGCACCGGCGATCTTGTCTTCGTACGCCTTCATCTCGGTCCGGTTGACGCGCGAGTACAGCGGTGTCAGGTTCCGTACGTCGGTGCCGCTTCCGCCGAGCTGCCGCCCGAGCAGGTGACCGCGGTCCATCGTCGGGCTCATCCCCAGACGCCAGCCGTTCGGGATGCTGTTCGCGAAGTCGTCCGATCCGGGCGGCCAGCCGGCCCGGCTGCCGACGATCTGGGTGTCGGGAATCCCGGATTTGACCATGTTGCCGTTGTCGTCGGTGTAGTTGAAGCCGGACTTGCTCAGACAGGCCATGGCACCCTGCGCCCGGCCCTGGCTGTCCAGCGGCATGTAGTACGTCCAGTTCGCCGCCCCGGCCCCGCAGTCCTCCCGGGTCTTGGGGTAGATCGTGTCGACCGGCTGGAACTCCTGCTTCTGGTCCTGGGTGATGTAGAGGCCCTTGGTGAGGTCGGGCTTGTCGCCCGGGGTGCTGAAGTTGCCGTTCGGGGCGGTGGAGTCGGCGTGGCCGACGATGCCGAGGAAGACGCCGATCGGCAGCGTGAACGGGTCGTAGTCGAGGGCGCCCTCGGCGACGACCTCGGGGTTCTCGGCCGCCGTGGCGAGGAGGTCCTCGGCGCCCTTGACGATGTCCTTGCCGGCGTCCTCGAGACTGCCGATGAGGCCGCCGACGCTGAAGTGCCCGTCGATCTCGATGTTGCTCAGTGGGTTGCCGCCACCGAAGGCGTACCGGTTGCCGGTGTACGGGTCGACCGACATCGCGGTGTCCGAGAGTGCGCCCTCGTACATGTCGCGGGTCAGGAAGCGGTTGCTGGAGGGGTCGTAGTCGCGGAACCCCGTGTCGTAGTTGCCGGTCGTCGGGTCGATGCGGTCGGCGTTGAACCGGTAGACGTTGTACGGATCGGCACCGCCCGCCGAACCGCCGGCGGTTCCCTTGTCGACGCCCGTGTCCTGGCTGGTGTCGTCGGAGCCGTACGCCGTGTAGCCGTACGTCGACTTCGTGTTGCCGCTGTTGTCGGTGATCGCCTGCACGTCGGTGTGTGCGTTGTAGCTGTAGAAGGTCGGCGTCTCGGAGCCGTCGGCGCCGTGTACGACCTGGTCGAGCCGTTCACCGGTCGGCGCGTACTGGTAGGTCTTGGTGACCGTGCCGCCGGTGGACTCCGCGACCAGCGCCTTCGAGCTGGCCAGGTAGTCGAAGGTGGTGGTCTTCGTACCGGTGGTCTGCGAGACGGTCCGGTCGAACGGGTCGTAGGTGTAACTGGTCGTGCTGCCGCTCTTGGTCTCGGTTGCGACGTGGTCGAAGCCGTCGTAGGTGTACCGCTGCTGCACGGTTCCGCCCGAGGTGACGGTGTCGGTGCGGCCGAACGGGTCGTAGTTGTAGCCGGCGACCGCCCCGCCGGCGGACGCCGTCAGCAGCCGGTTGCGGTCGTAGGTGTTGGTCGTCGTCGTGCCGGCCACGGTCTGGCTGGTGACGTTGCCGGCCAGGTCGTACGTGTAGCTCTGGTTGTTCTTGCCGTCCGAGTTGGTGACCGTGGCGATCTGGTCGGCCGGTGTGTACGTGTGCGTCGCCGTACGGTCGAGCGTCGTCGCGTGATCGTCCGCGCTCTGGGTGGCCGAGACGTCGCTCGTCTCGTTGCCGTTGGGGTCGTAGGCGTACGTGTGCTGGGCGACCAGGGTGCCGCCGCTGGTCTTCTCGACCGTGCCGGCCAGCGAGTTGTCCAGGTTGTACGTGGTGGTCACCACGTTGCCGTTGCCCTTGGTCTCGGTCGCGATCTTCCCGGCCGGCGTGTAGGTGTACCTGGTGGTACGAGGCGACGGGTCGGCGGCCGATTCCTTGTTGACGACCTGGCTGAGGGCGTTGCGGGCGTCGAAGGTGTAGGTCGAGGCCGTCCCGTCGTGGGTCTCGCCGGAGGTGTTGCCGGCCGCGTCGTAGGTGAAGCCGGTGGTGTGCTTCACCGCGCCGGCCAGCTTCTCCTGCATCTGGGTGAGCCGGTCGAGTCCGTCGTAGGCCAGCGCGTAGTCGTCGTACCGGGCGTTGGGCGAGGTGTCGCGCAGGTCGGTCATGGTGCCGTCGAGGTCGTAGCTGTACGCGAACTGCTCCGGCGTGGGCTGGGTGTCGGCCGAGTTGTCCCGCACGATCTTGACGGCGTCGGCGGTGACCACCCCGGTCGCGTTCTGTGCGAGCGAGATCGTCTGCCCGGTCCCGTTCTGGGTGAGGGCGAAGCTGCCGAGCGGGACCCAGGTTCCGGCGTTCCTGCTCTGATCGACGGTCACCGGCGTGGTGGTTCCGCCGTGGCCGACGGTGTACTGCGCCGCGGTGGCGGCACCGGCGACGGCCGGGTATTGGACGTAGACCTGGTAGGTGCCGTCCTGGGGGACGGTCAGGTTCCAGGTGAACGCGTCGGTGCCGGAGCCCGCGGCGTGCGACCGGTAGTCGTACCCCTGGAAGCCGGTTGCCGCGGCCCCGGAGGTCCAGGTGCCGGTGGCGGCGGTGTTCTGCGTGTCGGAGTCGTCGACCATCTCGACCTGCAGGCCGGCCGGCACGCCTTTGTCGCTGCGGCCCTTGAGTTTGCCGTCCGGGTAGTAGTCCCAGCCCTGGATCCGCGACGACGAGCCGCCGGCCGAGGTGATGGTGCGCGACGTCTGCTTGCCCAGCGCGTTGTAGTCGTAGGCCGTGGTGATGCCGAACGGGTCGGTCGACGACCTGGTCCACCCGTTGTCCCAGTAGCTGTAGGTGGTGACCGGGTGCACCGTGGATCCGCTGGACGGCGGCGCGGTGACCTTGGCGATCCGGCCGGCCGCGTCGTACGTGTAGTCGGTCTCCGGGGCGGTCTTGTAGGTGGTGTCGTTCGGGTCGTACGCCCCGAAGGTCGCGCTCTTGCGGTTGTCCGCGTCGTACGTCGTACGGGTGGTGAACGCCCCCGAGGCGCCGGAGGCGACTCCCCGCGGCGAGATCACCGCGGTCTTGTTGCCGACCTGGTCGTAGGTGTACTGGGTGACGTTGGACGTCGTTCCGGCGTGCGGCACCTTCTGCTCGACGACGTGACCGTCCTGGTCGTAGCCGAACAGGGTGGTGTTGCCGTTCTGGTCGGTCGCCGAGGTCTTGAGCCCGTCGATGTCGTAGGCGGTGGACGTGGTGTACCCGGCCGGGTCGGTCACGGTGACCGGCCGGTGGTCCAGGTCGTAGGCCGTCCTGGTGACGTGCCCGAGCGGGTCGGTGACGCTGGTGGCGTTACCCAGGTCGTCGTAGTCGGTGGTGGTCTTGTTGCCGGCCGCGTCGGTCACCGAGACGGCGTCGCCGACCGCGTCGTAGGCCGTGGTCGTGGTGTACGCGCCGGCGACCGCCCCGGCGGCGTTGCCGTTCGGGGAGGTGACGGTCAGCTGCTGGCCCACCGCGTCGTACGTGTAGGTCAGCGTGCGGGCCGCCGAGGTCGCGGTGTCCGGCGGCAGGGTCGAGGCGGTCGCCCGGTCGTCGGCGTCATAGGTCGCGGTCGACGCCGCCCCGTCGGGCGCCGTGCGCTGGGTCATGTTGTCGTTCGCGTCGTACACCGGCGCGGGCGTGCTCACGTAGACGTTGCCCGCCTGGTCCTTGGGCACCTTCGTGTCCAGTGGGCGCAGGAAGACGTCGTAGTTCGTCGTGCTGGTGTGACCGAGCGGGTCGGTCACCGACTTCACCTCGCCGCGCGGCCCGTACGCCGTGGTGCTGCTGTTGCCGAGCGCGTCCTTCGTGACCGTCGGGTAGCCGGTCGCGTCGTAGCCCGAGTACGTGGTGCCGTGCCCGTTCGCGTCGGTGATCGTGAGCAGCTGACCGGTGGTGTCGTAGGCGTACTTCGTGGTGTAGCCCGCCCCGGCCTTCGTCCCGTTCGGGTCCTGGACGGTGAGCAGGTTGCCGTGGGTGTCGTAGGTGAAGTGCCAGTGCCGCCCGCTCGGGCTGGTCTTGTCGGTGAGGTCGGCGACGTGTCCGCCGAGCGAGGTCTGGTAGGCGTACGTCTGGGCGGCCGTCCCGTCGTGGTCGGCGACGGCGTCCTTCTTGCTCAGCGGATAGCCGGTCAGCTGGTCGTAGCCGAACGTCGTCCGGGCGCCGTTGTTCTCGGTGATCGAGCTGACGTTGTTGTCGCCGTCCCAGCTCAGCGAGGTCTTCTGGCCGAGGGCGTTGACCGCCTGCAGCAGCCGGCCGGCGGTGTCGATCTGGTAGGTCGTGACGTGCCCGCCGGCGTCGGTCACCGCGGTCTGGATCGCCGACCCGGTCACCGTCCCCGGCTCGGTGTAGGCCAGGCTCGCGGTGGCGTGGCCCATCCGGTCGGTCACCGTACGGGTCCACCAGTGCACCTTGGGGTCGGTCACCGGGTCGTAGTAGGAGAGCTTGGTGGCGTTGCCGCGGGGGTCGGTGACCTGCACCAGCTTGACGTTCTTCATGCCCTGGGTGGCGTCGTACGCGAAGCCGAAGGTCTTGGCCGCCGCGTTCCCGGCGCCGTCGACCATCCGGCCGAGCAGGCCCTGCACGGTGTAGAAGAAGTCGATCTCATGGCCGGAGACGTCCACGATGGACTTCACGTGGTCGATGATGTCCGGGTCGGTGAGCTTGGTGTCGGTCGCCAGGTTGCCGGTGCCGTCGACGTACTGGTAGCTGTCGCCCTTGGCGTAGTAGTCGACGGTCAGCGTCTTCCGGCCGCTCGCGTCGGTGATGTACGCCAGGAACTCGGTCGGCTTGTTCTGCGACTTGCGCACCGTGTAGGTGAAGTCGGATTCGTTGCCGTTGCGGTCGACGACCGAGGTGGGATAGCCGTCGCAGTCGTAGAAGAACTGGGTCCGGTCGGGCCGGGTCATCTCCCAGGCCCGGGCGTTGGTGACCTGGGGACCGCAGTCGGCCAGCTGCTGCAGGTAGAGGTGGACGCCGGGCGGCGCGGTCCAGGTGCTCGCGGTCGCGTTCCAGGCGAACACGTGGCTGGTTCCGTCGCCGTCGGTGAAGGTGACCTCGGTCGGGTGCGGGTTGGGGTGGAAGTCGAGCGGCGTGCCCAGCCGGGTCGGCGTGGACAGCTGCACCGACCAGCCGAAGCCGGTGGTCGAGTCGGTGGTGTCCAGCGAGTTGTAGGACATCCGGGCGAACGTGGCGAAGCCGCGCGACGGGTTCGAGAAGGCGTTGTAGTTCCAGACCGTGTTGCCGGACGACGCGTTGCTGTAGAGCGCCGAGCCGGCCCCGGTCGCGGTCGTCGCGTACTGGTAGAAGCTTTCCAGGCCGAGCTGGTCCGAGCCGTTGCGTTCGACATCGGTCGCCTGCGGAAGCGAGCCGACGCCGCCGGTTCCGGCGGCCGAGAGGTACGCCCCGGTCGAGGTGTTCTTCATGTCCCAGGACAGCGTGTAGCCGTCCTTGTTGTTGGTGTCGGTCGGCGCGGGCGGAGTGACCTGGGCGTTGACCGTGGCCGCCGCGCCCGGAGCCATGTCGGCCGGCAACGCGGTGGTGAGCTGGTCGCCGGCGTCGGTGGCGTCCGTGCCGTCCGGCTTCGTCCAGTGGTAGGTCAGCTTCTCGGTGCTCGCGGACCACGAGGTGGTCGTGGTGTTGTTGATCGTGACCGGCACGGTGTACGTCGTCCCGGGCACCATCTTGTCGGGCGTTGTCGGCGCGTAGTAGGTGTTCTCGCTCGTACGGTCCAGATAGGTCACGACGAGCGTGGGCGACAGCAGCGGCTCGGCGGTGTCGGTGCCGGCGAAGATCGTGCGTTCCTGCGGGCCGGTCGTCGCCTCGTTCGCCAGTTTCAGCTCCAGGCCGTGGTTGCTGGCCGGGGTGGTGACCCAGCCCTGCACGATTCCGGTCGCGTCCAGGTTCTGCCGGTTCGGGTCGTTGGTGAGCCCGCTGACCGTGCCGGCCGCGGCGGCCGTGTAGTCGCCGCCGGCGGCCGTCCAGGCGGTGCCGGTGGCGGCGCTGTTCCAGGTCGCCTGCGCGGCGTTGAAACTGCGGGTCAGCGCGTGCAGTTCGTAGACGGCGCCGGTGCTCGTCGTGGTCGTCTGCTCCTGCCAGAGCTTGAGGTGCGCCTCTTTGACCAGGGCATTGGTGCCGATGGTGGCGGGCAGCGCGCCGAAGTCGACGACCGCGCGAGCCTTGCCGAGCGACGACGAGTTGTCGCCGACCTCGATCCAGGGTTGGGCGACGCCGCTGTCGGTCAGCGTCGGGAACGCCGTCGCGGGCTGGGCCGAGCCGAGCGTGGTGGCGGCGCCCTTGCGCAGCAGGACGGTGGTCAGGCCGGCCTTGGGCAGCCGGACCAGCTGGCTCGGCCCGGGGATCAGGGCGCCACCGACGGTTTTCACGGCGACCATGTAGTAGTAGGCGTTGCCGTCCGGCGTCGGCGAACTGGTCGGTGTCGGCTCGGCGGTGCTGTCGACGAACGCCCGGGTGGCCGCGTTCACCGGGGCCACCTCGGTCGACGCGGACGGCGTCCAACTCTGGAAAACGCTGCGGTGCACCTGGTATTCGGCCAGGTCGTTCGCGGGATTGCCGGTGGTGTTGGTGTACGCGGGCCAGGACAGCTCGGCGCCGGTGGAGTGGACCACCGTGGGCGCGTCGACCGCGACACCGGGCACGCCGTAGGTGATCAGCAGCTGGGGATAGTTCGCGGTCTCCCCGCTGTACGCGTACAGGCTGCCCTCGTAGCGCGGGCCACCCTGCCCGAGCGTGGACTCGTTCTGCGCCTTGATGACGAAGCCGTTGTTCGTGGTCGTCCCGTTGAGCCAGGACTGCACCGCCGAGGTGACCGGGAAGGTGTTCCACACCCCGACGACGCCGGCCTGCTTGCTGGTCGAACCGGCCAGGGCCCCGGTGATGCCGTTGGCCGAGTTCCACGTCGCGGTGGTCGGGTCCCAGGCGGTGGTCGCCTGGTGCGCTTCCAGAGGCACCGTGGTCGAGCCGGTCGTGTGGGTCTGGTCGTAGTAGAGCCGCAGGCTCGCCGACGTCACGGTGGTGCCGGCCGGCACCGACGGCATCGGGAAACGGATCAGTGCGCGCGATACCCCGCTCGTGGTGGTGCCGACCGACAGCCGCCAGCTGGTGTCGTAGTTGGTGGTCGCGCCGTCCGAGCTGATCATCACGTTGGCGGCCTGCGTCGGCACCGGCGCCACCAGCACGGTCGGGTCCACGGTCACCGGGAAGACCCGGTCCGGCGAGCGGAGCCACCCGGCGTCCGGGCGTACGGTCAGCCGCAGCACCCCGGACTTCGCGTCCCAGGTCATCGCCTGTCCGACCTTGGCCGAGAAGCGGTAGCCGTAGGGTGAGCCGGCGTCCGGGTGCGCGTCGGTCATGAACGGGGCCGGGATGACGTACGCCGGCCGCCCGGATTCGCCGCCGTACAGGGCGACCGAGCCGTCCGGCCGCTGCTTCGGCGTCAGGCCGCGCAGGGTGAGGGAGAACGCGTACGCGGGCTCGGCCGTCGGTGCGGCCGGCAGCACGATGCGTTCCTTGAGCCCGCCGTCGCCGACCTGGTAGCCGAGGTCGGCCCCACCGAGCGCGCCGGCATAGGTGACCGTGTCGCCGGCGACCTTCGGGGTTCCGGTTCGCGCCTGGTCCGCGCCCACCTGGATCGAGGTCGAGCCCTGCTCGATCCGGACCAGCGCGCCGGCCGAGCCGGAGAAGTAGCTGCGGAACGCGTTGTGCTCGGCGCCCAGCGAGAAGCCGTCGTGGGACACCGGCGTGACCGCGGTGGAGATGTCCTGCCAGGCGCCCTTCGCGTCCCGGTAGTGCACCGGGCGGGTCGAAACCGCCTCCTGCACCCGGCCGTCGGAGAGTTTGTAGAACGACTCGTCGGCGGTACGCATCCGGGTCAGCTCACCGATCCGGTGGGCCTTGGGGTCGACGGGCGGCGTCGCCGCGGCGTGACCTTTCGGGGGCGTCCACCGGAACTTCGTCGCCTTGGCCGCCGGGGCGGATCGCCGCTTGGTGGCCGGGCCGCTCACGAAGGAGCGCAGCGACATCGCCCAGTCAGCGTGGGCCGGTAGACGCACGTCCCCCGTGCCCGGTCCGGCGAATCCCGCTTGTCCGGATGCGGCGATCACCAGAACGGCCGCGGTCGTGGTTACGGCCAGGCGTTTGGGCCAGCGCACAGACACCAACTCCTTCGGGCATCGGCGCGGCGGTGTCCGCGACCGGCCACCACAGACCGCAGCCGCGCCCGAAAACGTCACACCCGGCGGACCATCGAGGCCCATAGATGACATAGGTCACACTCGGCCCCACCGTCCTGTCCACTTTGGTCCGGGTTCGGCCCGTCGCTCGGCGGTAGTCACTGCGCAACGCACGGCGACACAGGGCTTGAACAAAGACCGTCCGGCGGCTGAGCATGTGCCCGGACCACGTCTCCACAGGCGTCCACAACCGAGGGAACAGCTATGGCCGAACCGACGGGGAGTCGGACATACATCGCGGGGCCGCCCACCGGCGTCCCCGCCGACCGGCATCGACATGCCTGACCTGCGACGCCTTACCGAACGATGGACGGGACGCCGCACCCGGGAACAGTCCGAACCGGACCCCCTCGACGACGCGGTGGATGCCGCGCGAGACGGCGACGAGACGGCGTTCGCCCAGCTCTATCGAACGATCCAGCCGGGCCTGCTCAACTACGTCCGGGCCATCGTCGGCGAGACGGACGCCGAGGACGTGACCTCCGAAGCGTGGGGAAACATCGCCCGCGACCTCCGGTCGTTTCGTGGCGGCGGCCGCGCGTTCCGGGCGTGGGCCGCCGTCGTGACCCGCCACCGGGCGATCGACCACCTGCGCGGCCGGCGGCCGTCGATGACACTGCCCGCCGAGGCGTGGCCGGCCGTGACCGCCGGCGACGACGTGGAGGGCGAGGTTCTCGACAACATCGACACCGCAACCGCGCTCGCCATGATCGCCGCCCTTCCACCGGACCAGGCGCAAGCGATCCTGCTGCGCGTGGTCGTCGGTCTGGACGCGGCCACAGCGGGCCGAATCCTCGGCAAGAGACCGGGCGCCGTCCGGACCGCCGCCCACCGCGGCCTGCGCAACCTGGCCGGTAGCCTGGACGCGGCCGAGACGGACCGGTCCCCGGCGACACCACGACGGAGAGGGCCATGAACGGACCCGGAGAACCCGAGCAGGCCCGGCCCTCCCCCGGTCCGGCCGACGAGCTGCTCGCCGAGGCCGGAGTGGACGACCCACGAGTCGCCGCCCTGCTGGCCCGGGCGGCGGCCCCGGACTCCGCCCGGGCCCACCACGGCGAACAGGCCGCACTCGCCGCCTTCCGGCAGGCGCGGGACACCCGGGTACGCCGCACCCGGGCCCGCGCCTCCCTGATCGCGGCGGCTCTGGCGGTGACGCTGATCGGCCTGCTGTCGTTCGCCGCCCTCGGCGACCGGCACCCTCAGGACCCCTCCCCGGACGGCGACTCCGGCCCGATCAGCACCGCGACCGCGCCCGCCGGCCGCCCGGCCGGATCGGCTCCGGTTTTCGACGGCGCTTGCCCCTGCCCGCCGTCCGGCCCGTCCGGCTCGTCGCCCCGGCTCTCGCCCACCGCGACGCCATCGCTGAGCGAATCGCCGGCCCCGCCCGCGAACGGCAACAGCGCGAAGACGCACGGCAAGTCGGCCGTCAAGAGCCATCCCGCCAAAGCCCACAGCACGCCGCCGGGCAAAGCCTCGTCGCACTCGCCCGGCAACAGCCGGAAGCACTGACACTCCAGCGGCCGCCCCGCGCGCCGAAGCGGGCTGGGCGGCGACGACGACGGCGACGGTCGGCTCGGCCGGGCCGGGGTGCCGGATCGGCGTTCAGGCGGTACGGCGGGAACGGCCACGGGCCAGGCCGCCGAGCAGCACGGCGAGCAGCCCGACGAGCACGGCCACGTAACCGCCGACGATGCCGTTGCCGGTGCCGGGCCCACCGTCGGCGGTCGCCACCACCAGGGCGCCGACGACCGTGCCGGCGATGCCCGCCACCAGCGCGACAGAAGACCTCCGCTTCCTGCTGGGCCCGGTGGAGCGGGCCAACGCGAGCCCGCCGATGACCGCACCGGCCACCGCTACGACGACTGCCGCGGTGGCCACGATCCGATCGGTGGTCAGGGTGTGCGCGCCGACTGGGTACGCGGCGAACAAGAGACGGACATGCATGGCGTACTCCTTGTTCCGCAGGGCTGAATGTCACTGATCCTGTCGGTCGGATCCACCGCCTGGCATCGTGCCGGGGACGGCATTTCCCGCTGCCACACCCAGGGAGCCCGGCTGCTGCGATCGCGGTAGAAGCCGGCGATCTACCACGTACGCGGTATCCGGTTGCCCTTCCCCGGCACGACTCGCCCGGGGCGGTGGTCCGGCTAGGGTGCCGACATGGGCCGTGCACGGATCGGTGTCCTGGACTGGATGATCGCCGTCGGCGTAGCCGCCGTCCTCCTGATCGCGGGGCTGTCCGAACACCGCCCCGCGACCGGCTTCGACCTGCTCGGCGCCGTGCTGCTGACGGCCGGCGGCCTGGCACTGGTGGCACGCCGGCGCGCCCCGGTTGCCGTCCTGGTCGCGACCGGCCTGTGCACAGTGGGCTACCAGGCGGCCGGCTTCGACGTTTTCGCGGTCGCCTACCTGGTCGCGGTGTACGCGGCAGTGCGCGCGGGACACCGAACCGTCACGGTCCTGGCGAGCGTGATCATGCTGGCCGCGCTGCCGGTCGCGGCGATGACCTCGGGTCTGCACGACACGAGTGAGGCGTTCGCGCAGGCCCGGGGCGTGCTCGAGATCGCCTGGCTGATCGCCGCCGGCGCGGCGGGCGAGGCGCTGCGCCAGGCCGAATGGCGCGCGGACGAGGCCGAGCGCACCCGCGAGGAGAGCGCGCTGCGCCGCGCCGACGAGGAACGGTTGCACATCGCGCGGGAGCTGCACGACTCGCTCACCCACCAGATCTCGGTCATCAAGGTCCAGGCCGAGGCCGCCGTGCACCTGGCTCAGAAACGGAGCGAACCCGTGCCGGAGGCGCTGCTGGTGATCCGGGACGCCGGTCGTGAGGCCGCCCGCGAGTTACGCGCGACCCTGGAGGCGCTGCGCGACGACGACCGGAACCCACCCCACGGGCTCGACCACGTGCCGGACCTGGTCCAGCGGGCCCGGGCGGCCGGACTGGACGCGTCGTTGACGATCGAGGGACAGCGCACCGTCGTGCCCGCCACGGTGGACCGCACCGCGTACCGGATCGTGCAGGAGTCGCTGACGAACGTCGCCCGGCACGCCGCGGCCGGCGCCGCGTCGGTCCGGATCGTCTACCGTCCCGGCACGCTCCTCATCCAGGTCGACGACGACGGCACGGCCACGCCGGAGTCCACGCCGGCGCCCGGGGTCGGCCTGCTGGGGATGCGGGAACGGGTCACCGCCCTCGGCGGCCGGCTACGGGCTGAGCCGCGGAGTAGAGGCGGCTTCACCGTCCACGCCGAACTTCCCGTCGAGCATCCGTCATGATCCGGGTCCTGCTGGTCGACGACCAGCCCCTCATCCGCAGCGGTTTCCGGGCCCTACTCGACGCCGAAAGCGACATCGAAGTCGTAGCCGAGGCCGGTGACGGCGCCGAGGGCGTGGCGCTGGCCCGGCAGCACCTGCCCGACGTCGTCCTCATCGACGTGCGGATGCCCGTGGTCGACGGCATCGAGGCCACCCGGCGAATCGCGGCCGACCCGGTCCTGAGCGGCGTGCACGTCGTCGTCCTGACCAACTACGGCCTCGACGAATACATCTTCAACGCGCTACGCACCGGCGCGGCCGGCTTCCTCGTCAAAGACATCCTGCCCGAGGACTTCCTGCACGCCATCCGCGTCGCCGCCCGCGGCGACGCGCTGCTGGCACCGTCGATCACCCGCAAGCTGATCGACCGGTACGTCACCCAGCCACCGCACGCCGACCATGCTGCCCTCAGCGGCCTGACCACCCGCGAACGCGAAGCCGTCACCCTCGTCGCCCGGGGCCTGTCCAACCACGAGATCGCGGCCCGGATGGCGATCAGCCCGGTGACCGCGAAGACCCACATCAACCGGGCCATGACCAAGCTGCGCGCCCGCGACCGCGCGCAACTCGTGATCATCGCCTACGAATCCGGCCTGATAACCCCGCGCGACGCTGATTGAGTCTCCGCGCTCGCAAGCTGCTGCTGCTGCTCATCCCAAGCTTTCGCGCTCCCCGTGCGCGAGCTGGATCCTGGTTTTGATCGATGCAGCCACCCTGGGGCGATATGTAGGATGTCATAGATAGTACGGTCGGGCCAGGGAGTCGGCATGCCGCGAAAGTCAGACGCCAGGCGCCAGATGGTGCGGGCGGCCAAGGACCTCATCCGCGAGCGCGGCTATCACGCGACCGCGTTCGCGGATGTCCTGGACCGCAGCGGCGCCCCTCGCGGCTCGGTGTATCACCACTTTCCCGAGGGCAAGAGCCAACTCACGATCGCCGCCGCCGACCTGCACGGCGAGGAGCAGATCGAGTACCTCGACGATGCCGCCGAGAAGGCGCGCGACGCCCAGGAATTTCTCCTGGCCTACGTCCACCTGGCTCGCGACGGCATGGCCGCGAGTGGCTATTCACGCGGCTGCGGTATCGCGCCGCTGGTGATCGAGGCAGGCGACGAACTCGGCGACGACGGCCTCACCAGCCGGCGCAACTTCGCCAAGATGATCGATCGGGTGGCTTTCCACCTCGCCGCCTTCGGCCTGGACAGCGCGGACGCCCGCCTGCTGGCCGAGGCGACCGTCGCGGGGCTGGAAGGCGCCATGATCACCGCGAGAGCCGGCCGCGACACGGCACCTTTCGACGCCGTCGGGACAGTGCTGGCCGCACAGCTCCACGCGGTCGCACCGAATGCCGCCCGCCATAGCGAGTGAACCGCCGAACGGCCGGCAAGGTGGATCCGGAACGAATGCATCGTGGCCGTCGCCCGGAGCGATGGCCACAATGCACGATCGCGTCGCCTCGCGGTGCCTAAAGCCGAGGAGGCGGTCGCCGGCTGCGTGCTACTACTTCGCCGGGAACAATTCGTCGAGCCGGGCCGCGATCTCTTCGGTCCAGGGAAACTCCGTGGCTTCGCGCACGTTCCGCCACTGCGAGTCGCGGCTGATTCCGATGATCGGAGCGGTCATGACCGGGCGGTTGATGACCCAGGCCAGCGCGAGGCAGGCCGATGAAACACCCTGTTCGGCGGCGATCTCGTCGAACTGCTTGACCCGCTTCATCGCCGTGGGGTCGTCGAGGAGTCCCTTCGCCCGCGGCCCGGTGCTGGCCCGGCTGCCCTCGGCCGGCTTCTCTCCCTTGCTGTAGCGGCCGGCCAGAATGCCGTTCGCGAGGGGCGAGTAGGGCGTGTAGGCGAGGCCTTCGGACTCCACGATCGGCAGAACAGCCTCGTCGTCGGAGCGAACCAGCAGGGAGTAGCCGTTCTGGATGAGCTCGGGCCGCGGCAGGCCGAGCCGGTCGGCGGTGTCGAGCGCCGAGGTCAGCGCGGCCTCATCGACGTTCGACAGCCCGTAGGCGCGGATCCGGCCGTCCTGGACCGCGCCGCCGAGTACGGCGAGCGTGCCGGACCAGGGAGTCTTCGGATCGACGGTGTGCGCCAGGTAGAGATCGACCCGGCCCAGCGTCTCGACGCTTCGCCGCAGCTGTCGCTCGACCCGCCCCGGAGACAGGTCGGGCCCGTTGGCCGTGACCCCGGTCTTGGTTTGAATCAGGAGGTCGGAGTCCGGGTGCCCCTTGTTCCACAATCCGATGACCCGCTCGCTGTTACCGCGGGTGTAGAAGTCGGCGGTGTCGAGAATCTTGAACCCTTCCTCCACCGCTCGATCGATGAGGCCGAAGCCTTCGGTATCGGACAGCCCGATCCCCGGGCCGACGGCCGACCCGCTTCCGCCGATGTTGCCCGCGCCGAGCAGGAAACGCCCGAACTGAGCCCGGCGGGCAAGGGTTGTAGATGCGATCCAGGTCACCGCAAGGACCTCTTCTCTGGGAGGGCGGACGGCATGGCGACCGCCAACCTTAGTATGCATGTCATCATACATAGCTCGGCCGGCCTCAGCTAACTGCTGGCGGACCCCGTGGCCGGGGCGCTTTGAGCGCGATCATCGCGACACCGGACAGGACCACGAGCGCGATGATGATGCCGAATCCGGTTGCCACCGAGGTCACGCCGAACGGCTTGACGAACTGACCGGCCGAGATGACCGAGACCCCCATGGCGAAGTAGGCCACGAGGTAGACCGCGGAGAACAGCCCGGCCCGGCGCGCACGACGAGTACCAGCTGACCCCCCAAGGGCGAGCGGCTCTGGCCGGTCGTGCACGGGCTCGCCCACTGGGGCGACGAGAATTACATGAAGCCGGCATCCCGCCAGCCCTACGTCCACGGCAGCTGCGGCACGCCGCTCGACGACGGCGGCATGTGCATTCGCGTCGGCGGTGCGTTGAACCCGGACAACGTCCGGCCGTTGCTATGGCGTGTACCCAATCACCCGAATCTTCTGGCTCAACTCGCTCGTCGTCCTGGCCGTCACGGTCGAACGCTTCTCCCGGACCACCCGGGTGGTGCTGCCCCCGCACGACTTCCTCAGCCTGCACCAGTTGATCCAGACCGCGGTTCTCATCCTGGCCTCGCTTGTGCTGGCGATGCTGTTGTTCTGGGAGACCTCCGGACATCTCAAGGCTCTGCCCGGCCGCTCGGCGGTATGGCTCATTGTGCTCTTCACGGCCGGCGCCTATCTCTACGGCGCCGGCGAAGGCCTGCACGAACTGGCGTCCTATCTGCTCGGCACGAGGTGCGACGTCGATCATCCGGTCGGCGACCTGTGCGGCGGCCTGTTCGTCAACGACTTCTACACCGGCAACATCCTGTTCTTCGCCGGCGCGGCACTCGTCACGGCCGTACCGGTCGTCGCCGAACGCCTCAACGCGAACCCCGACCCGCGGCGGCCGGGCCCGCTCCCCCTGATCGTCAACGCGACCGTGTTCGCGTTCACGGTCGTCGCCTACGCCGCCTTCGACACCGTGCTGGTCGGGCTGGTCTTCGCGTTGGGCATGCTGGTGTTCACCGCCGCGATGTGGTTGCCGGTCCGGGCCCGGGCCGCGCGGTATCCGGTCACGACCTACTCGTTCATCACCTACGCGCTCGGCGCCGTGATCTCGCTGGTCATCCGCCTCGTCTGACCGCACGCCGCCCGGCGAGCGAGGGGCGCCCACCTCGCGGTGAGCGCCCCCTTCCAGACGTACGCCCTACTTGTAGGTGATGTCGCTCTTGTTGACCTTGCAGTTGCCGTCGTTCCAGCCCTCGCCGAGGTAGGTCGGTTCGCTGCCCTTGGCGACGCCCTTGTACTCGCCGCAGACCACGGCGCTGGAGCTGTTGCTGATGGTGACGCGGGTGATGATGGCGGTGTCGCCCCAGTTGGTGTTGATGCCGGCGACCATGTCGATATCGCTCAGCAGCACGTTGTCGATCACGACGTGACGCTCGTACGAGCTGGAGCAGTTGCCGCAGGCGCGGTACAGCTTGCCGGCGCCGTCGAGGTAGAAGCCGGAGATGTTGACGGTGCCGTTGCCGTTGTGCTGGAACGTCTTGTCGCTGCCGGACTTCGCGCCGCCGCCGATGACGTAGCTGGTGCCGCCGCTGGTGCTTTTGAAGGTCGCGGCGTCCTCGCCGATGTCGTTCCACCACACGTTCCGGATGGTGCAGGTTCCCTCGCAGTGCACGCCGTCACCGGCGGGCGAGCCGAGGATGACGTTCTGCAGGGTGCCGCCGTTGGCGATGGAGAACATCGGGTCCTGGGACTCGCTCTGCGAACCGTCCCCGATGCAGCAATAGGTTTTCATGCCGCCGTCGAAGGTCCCCGAGACGTTCACCGTGCCGGAGATCGAGACCGAGCCGGTCGAGGTCGGCCACACGCCGGTGGGAGTTCCGGGGTTGCTGGGCGGGCTGGTCGTGGGGCCGGTCGTGGGGCCCGTGGTGGGGCCCGAGCCGCCGCTGGCGTACGTCTCGAACTCGGCGATCCGCGGCGCGCCGGACGCACCGGTGATGTCGAAGGTGAGCTTCTTCAGCGACGTCGAGGCGAAGGTGATGGTGCTCGGGCTGCCGCTCCCGTTGGCCAGGACGGCGCCGTTGTCGGCGTCGAGCAGTCGCCAGGCACTGATCGAGCCGCCGCCCGAGGCCTGCCGGATGACGGCCGAGGACACCGTCGTGGCGCTGCTCCACTTGACCGAGACGTAGCCGGTCGTGCCGGCCGGCGCCCAGTAGGTGCTGGTGCTGCCGTCTTTGACGTTGCCGTAGCTGGTGCCGGCGGCCTTGCTGGAGCCGTCGGCGCCGCCGTTGAGGCTCAGGTTGTCAGCGGCCGAAGCGGAGGACAGCGGCAGCGCCAGGGTGATCGCGGCGGCTGCGACTGCGGTGGCTCCCGCAGCGATCCATCGGGTAGCGACTCGCCGTTTCATCAGTGTCTCACCTCATCGTCAAGAGCGCGCCGTGCGGTGGGCTGACCGCAGGTAAGCGCTTTCCTGGAGAATAGACACCTGTCGATATCAACGCAACCCGTGGCCGGCGGCCACCCGGCGGGTCAGGTGCCGTCGGCGGCCGGCTGGGAGTGGCCGTACGGCGCGCGGGCCCGGTACGGGGCCTCGAGCCGGGCTACTTCGTCGTCGCTGAGGGACAGCTCGGCGGCCGCCAGGGCGTCGTCGAGGTGGTGAGCCTTGGTCACTCCGACGATGGGTGCGCTCACCGCCGGCTTGCCCAGCAGCCAGGCCAGCGCGAGCTGAGCCGGCGGCCGGCCGCGTTCGGCGGCGACCGAGCGCAGCGCGTCCACGACATCGAAGTCGCTGCCGTTCTCCTCCTCCCACAATTTGTCGCCCTTTTCGGCGATGGCTCGAGGCGTACGCCGCAGGCCGCCGCGTTCGCGGGTGCCGGCCAGGAGTCCCCGCGCCAGCGGGCTGTAGGGCAGGATGCCGACGCCGTCGTCGCCGCAGAACGGAATCATTTCCCGCTCCTCTTCGCGGTAGACGAGGTTGTAGCGGGTCTGCATCGACACGAAGCGGGTCCAGCCACCGGCCCGCGCCGTGTACTGGGCCTTCGCGAACTGCCAGGCGTACATCAGGGACGCACCGAGGTAGCGCACCTTGCCCGCGCGGACGACGTCGTGCAGCGCCGCCATGGTCTCCTCGATCGGTGTCTCGGAGTCCCACCGGTGGATCTGGTAGAGGTCGATGTGGTCGGTGCCCAGTCGCCGCAGCGAGGCGTCGACGGCGTCCATGATGTGTTTGCGGGACAACCCGCGGTCGTAGGGACCCGGGCCCATCGGGTAGTAGACCTTGGTCGCGAGGACGTAGTCGCTGCGCCGGCCGAAGAGTTTGCCGAGCAGCCGCCCGGTGACCTCCTCGCTCGCGCCGTCGGAGTACATGTCGGCGGTGTCGAAGAACGTCACCCCGGCAGCGATCGCGCGCCGGACGATCGGCTCGGCCGCGTCCTCGGACAGATACCACGCCTCGGCGCCGGGATCTCCGAAGCCCATCATGCCCAGGCCGATCTGCGACACCTTCAGACCGGACCGGCCTAAACGGACGTACCGCATCGTGTTTCCTCTCGTTCGTGATGACGGGTGGGCTGCTGGTGGACCGCGACCGCGGCGATCACCAGCGCCACGCCGAGCAGGTCGGAGACCGTCGGCAGTTGGGCGAGGACGAGCAGGCCGATGACCGTGGCGCAGGCCGGCAGGATGCTCAGCATCAACGCGAAGGTCGCCCGTCGCAGCCGGGCCATCGCCAGCTGATCGGTCACGTAGGGGATGACCGAGGAGCAGATGCCGACCGCGACCCCGGCCAGCAGCCAGACCGGGTGGGTAAAGGCGGGCGCCGCGTACCCGAGTCCCAGCGGCGTGGTCACGATCGCGGCGATCAGCATGGCCGCACCGAGCTGGTCCACTCCGCTGACGGGAGAGCCGTCGCGCGATCGAGTGTTGGCGATTCGGTGGCCGAGCGTCACGTACAGCATGAACAGGGCGCAATTCGCGAAGGCGTACCCGAAACCGGCCGGCTCGCCGGCCAGGCGGATGCCGGTGAGGGTGACCACGCCGGCCACGGCCAGGCCGAGGGCAAGCGCGTTGCGAAGGCTTCTGACCCCGGCGGCGGCCAGGACGATGACGCCGAGAAACTCGACCGAGCCGACCGTGGCCAGTGGCAGCCGCGCGATCGCCAGATAGAACATCGTGTTCATCGCCGCCAGCACCAGACCCAGCCCGAGCAGGACCCGGCGCTGCCCGGCGGTCAGCCGCGGCCACAGCCGCCACGGCCGGCGCCAGCCCGCGAACACCACGGCCGCGCCGGCGATCCGCAGCCAGGTCACTCCGAACACATCGAGCCGGGCGAACAGCAACACGGCGAACGCGGGGCCGAGGTAGTGGAAGACCGAGCTGACCGCGATGAAGGCCGGGGCGGCCAGCCGGGCCGGCTCGCTCAATTCCTTCATGGGAGTATCTTCCAAAGCGACGAGCGAGCTGAGAAGGACAAGATGAAGGCGGGAGGCTCGACTTGCCTGGAGATTCGAGGTCGAACGGCCCGATTTCCTTCGACGGCCGGGCGAGACTGCTGGATTCGGTCAACCTGCGCCTGTTGTCGGAGTTGCAGGACAACCCGCGCCTGTCGATGTCGGAGCTCGCCCGCCGGGTCGGCATGTCGGCACCCGCGATCACCGAACGGGTGCAGCGGCTCGAAACCGCGGGCGTGATCGTCGGGTACCGGATGGAGATCGACCCGGCGGCGCTGGGCATGCCGGTGGCCGCGCTGGTACGCATCCGGCCCGGCCCCGGCCAGCTGCCCAAGATCGCACAGGCCGCGCAGGAGACCGCACAAGTCGTCGAATGCTATCGAATCACCGGGGAGGACTGCTTCCTCCTCAAGATTCAC
Source organism: Actinoplanes sp. NPDC051411 (assembly GCF_040682075.1). NCBI lineage: Bacteria > Bacillati > Actinomycetota > Actinomycetes > Micromonosporales > Micromonosporaceae > Actinoplanes > Actinoplanes sp. NPDC051411. Next base: position 53,021 of record NZ_JBFBAD010000012.1, read on the forward strand.
GCGCCGTCGATCGGCGAACTCGAGGAGCTCCTCGACAAGTTCCTCCTGTTCGGGCAGACGACCACCTCCATCGTGGTCTCCACCCCCGTACCGGCGCGGCCGCTGCCACTCCCCGGCGGGCAGGCGGACACCTAGACGCCGTGCCGCCGCGCGTGCTCAGGAGGCGACCAGAGCCTTGATGCTCACCGCGGCCGCCCCGCGCGCCCACTGTTCGAAGGGCAGCTGGCGGATCGAGAGCGGGCAGTCGGCGGCGGCGCCGAACGCCTGTCGCTGAAAGCCGGCCCGGATGTGCGGCTCGTACAGGTCGTAGGCCTCCACGCCCTCGCCGGAGACGACGATCCGGGCCGGGCCGACCAGGTTGGCGACCGCGGCGATGCCGGAGCCGATCGCGTCGCCGGCGCGGGCGAAGACGGCGCCGACCGGGCCGTCGCCCCCGCGGGCCAGCGCCACCGCGTCCTCGAACGTGAGGCCGGGCCGTCCCGCGGCCTCCCGGGCCTGGCGGACGATGGCGTCGGCACCCGCGATGGCCTCGACACAGCCGCGGCTTCCGCAGTAGCAGGCGGGACCGTTCACATCGATGCCGATGTGGCCGATCTCGCCGGCCACCCCGTGCGAGCCGGACACGAGGCGGCCCCCGATGACCAGGCCGCAGCCGATGCCCGCGCCGACGGTCACGAGGGCGAACGACTCGGCGCCCACGCCCTCGCCGAACCAGTGCTCGGCGGTGGTCAGCGCCTTCACGTCGTTTTCCACGGTGACCGTCAGCCCGGTGATCTTCTCGGCCCGCTCCTGCAGGGGCACGTCGTGCCACCGCAGGAACGGCGAATAGCGCACCAGGCCGGTGGAACGGTCGACATCGCCGGAGATGGCCAGCCCGAGCCGGCGGGTGCCGGCCCGGTAGTCGCCGGGACCGTCCAGCAGCTCGTCGACGAGCTCGCCGAGCTCGGTGAGGACCTGATCGACGTCGGGAACGGCCAGTCGCCGGTGCGCGGCCGTCCGGACCTCGGCGCGAAGGTCGCAGACCACGCCGATGAGCTCGTCTCCGGTGATCTTCACGCCGACGAAGAACTCGCGGTCGGCCCGGATGGCCAGCGGGCTGGCCGGGCGGCCGGCTCCGGGCCCGGTCCGCTCGGTCGCGGCCAGTTCCTCGATGTAGCCCATCTCGATGAGCGGGCGCGCCGCCTTGGTGACGGCGCCGGCGGACAGGTCGAGTCGACGGGCGAGGGCGACCCGGCTGAGCGGACCCTCGGTCAGCACGGTCGTGAACACGGCGGTCACCGCGGGAGCGAAGGCCTCGACGTCGGGAAACACGGCAGAAATCTAGGCTGAATAATTTCCTTCGTCAAGTATTGATTTAGCCGAGAACGCCCACTTACGCTCGGCGCACTCAACGGCCACCCTCCCACGATCATCTCCGAGGATCCATGGCGTCCAGCGTTCTGTTCTACGACCGGCCGGCCGCGCGCTGGTTCGAGGCATTGCCGATCGGCAACGGCCGGCTCGGCGGCATGGTCTTCGGAGGTGTCGGCACCGAGACCGTGCGCCTGTCCGAGTCGACCGCGTGGTCCGGGGCGCCGTCGGACACCGATGTGAGCCCGACCGCGCTCCGCGAACTGCCGGAGATACGACGGCTGCTGTTCGCCGGCCGGGCCGCGGCCGCCCAGCGGCTCGCGGCGGAGCACCTGCCCGGCCGCATGTCCTCGTTCGGCACCAACATGCCCCTCCCCCGCCTGCGGCTCGAGTTCGCCGGCGACGCGGCCCGGAACTATCGGCGCGAGCTCGACCTGGACACCGGCATCGTCCGCGTCGATTTCGATCAAGATCAAAACCATTACGTACGCGAGGTCTTCGCCTCCCACCCGCACGGCGTGATCGCGATGCGCCTCACCGCCGACCGCCCCGGTGCCGTCAGCTTCACGGCCACCCTGGACGACACCGTGCTGCCCGGCGCGACCACGACCACCGAGACCGGCGTCGCCTTCCGGGGCCGCGCCGTCGAGTCCCGGCACAGCGACGGGGAACAGGGAACCGAGGTCGAGATCCGCGCCCGGTTCGAGGTCGAGGGCGGAACGCTGCGACGCGACGGCGACCTGATCGTGGTCACCGGCGCGGACGCGGTCGTCGTGCTGGTGGCCGCCGGCACCGACTGGGCCGGCGAGGACCCGGCCGGGCGCGCGGAGACGCTCGTCGCCGCGGCCGCCGCGGCCGGCTACGAGACGCTGCGTACCGCCCATGTCGAGGACCACCGGCGGCTGATGGGCCGGGTGTCGATCGACCTCGGCGATCCGGTCGCGCTGCCCACCGACGTACGCCGGAAGCGTCTCACCCAGGGTGAGCGGGACGACGACCTGATCGCCCTGTATTTCCAGTACGGCCGCTACCTCACCGTCGCCGGATCCCGGGCGGACTCTCCCCTGCCGCTGGCGTTGCAGGGCGTGTGGAACGACGGGCTCGCCAGCACCTCGGGCTGGACCGACGACTTCCACCTCGACATCAACACCCAGCAGAACTACTGGGCCGCCGAGCCGGCCAATCTCGCCGAGTGCCACGCTCCGCTGATCCGGTTCGTCCGGCGGCTCGCCGAGACCGGGCGCGAGACGGCGCGGCAGATGTACGGCGCCGACGGCTGGGTCGCCCACACGGTCGCCAACGCCTGGGGCTACACCGCGCCCGGTAACGGGATCGGCTGGGGCCTGAACGTCACCGGCGGGGCCTGGATCGCCCTGCAGCTGTGGGAACACTACGAATACCAGCCCGACGAGGACTATCTGCGCGAGCAGGCGTACCCGGTCCTGCGGGACGCGGCGCTGTTCCTCCTCTCCTACCTGGTGCCCGAGCCGGCCGAGGGCCGGCTCGTGGCCGGGCCCTCCGAGTCACCGGAGAACTGGTACCTGGCGCCGGACGGGACGCCGTGCTCGGTCGCGATGGGCAACACCGCCGACCGGGTCTTCGCCGAGGCGATCCTGCGGATCTGCGGCCGGGCCGCCGCGATTCTCGGCGTCGACTCCGAGCTGCGCGAGCGCGTCGCCGCCGCCCGGGAGCGGTTGTCCCCGTTCCGGATCGGACGCCACGGCCAGCTGCAGGAGTGGCTGGGTGACTTCGAGGAGGCGGATCCCGCCCATCGGCACACCGCCCACCTGTGCGCGGTGTTCCCGGAGCGGCAGATCACCCCGCGCGGAACCCCGGAGCTGGCCCGAGCCGCCGTGGTCACGCTCGAACGCCGGCAACAAGCGCCCGGGTGGGAACAGACGGAGTGGGTGGAGGCCAACTTCGCCGCCTTCTACGCCCGCCTGCTCGACGGCGATCAGGCGCTCGTCCATCTCACCCGGCTGATCACCGACGCGAGCGAGGCCAACCTGCTCAGCTACTCGGCCGGTGGCATCGCCGGTGCCCCGCAGAACATCTACTCCTTCGACGGCAACGCCGGCGCCACCGGCGCCGTCTGCGAGATGCTGCTGCAGTCCGACGGCGGGGAGATCGAGCTGCTGCCCGCACTTCCCCGGGCCTGGCGCCGGGGCTCGGTTCGCGGACTGCGCGCCCGCGGCGGCTTCACCGTGGACCTGATGTGGGACGACGGACAGTTGCGGGAGGCCCGGATCCGCTCCGCCGGCGCCACCCGGGGACGCATCCGCTACCGCGGCACCGTCACCGACGTCACCTGGGAACCGGCAGAGGAGTTCACATTCACCGGCTGAAGATCGACGCGTTCGGAGCCGACCCGGCCGGGCGGGCCGATTCGGCGCCCGCGGTCGCCGCCGCGCTCCGGTACGCCCGGACGCTGCACGGTCCCGTCGAGATCGTTTTCTCCCGCGGCACGTATCAGCTGTACCCCGAGCACGCCGAAACCCGCGAGCTGTACGTGTCCAACACCGTCGGCACCGATCAGCGGTACCGGCACAAGCGGATCGGCCTGCTCGTCGAGGACATGCGGGACGTCACCGTCGACGGCGGCGGCGCCCGGCTGGTCTACCACGGGCTGCAGACGGCGTTCGCGGCGATCCGATCGGCGAACGTGACGTTCACGAACTTCTCCTTCGACTACGCCGCGCCCAAGGTCGTCGATGTCACGGTCGCCGAGGCCGGCGTCAGCGGCGGCCAGGCCTGGCGGGTCCTGTCCGTCCCCGCGGGCAGCCCGTACCGGATCGACGGCGGCCACGTCGTCTGGCTCGGCGAGACCAGTCCGGCGAACGGGAAGCCGTACTGGTCCGGGACCGACGGCCTGGAGTACACGCAGATCCACGACCCGGCTGCGGCGCGCACCTGGCGCGCGGACAATCCGCTGTTCACCGGCGTCGCCGCCGTCACCGACCTGGGCGGCCGGCGGATCCGCGTCGACTACACGGGCGCGACGCCCCCGCACGACGCCGGGCTGGTCTACCAGATGCGGCTTACCGACCGGACCGAGCCGGGCGTGTTCCTGTCGGAGTCGGCGAACGTCACGCTGCGCGCGCTCAACGCGTACCACCTGCAGGGGTTCGGGGTCGTCGGGCAGTTCTGCGAGGACATCACGATCGACCGGGTGAACTTCGCGCCCGACCCGGCGTCCGGCCGCACGACCTCGTCGTTCGCCGACCACGTGCAGATGTCGGGCGTCAAGGGCCGGGTCGCCGTCACCGGCTGCCTGTTCGACGGACCGCACGACGACCCGATCAACATCCACGGGACGTACCTCGAGGTCGTCGGCCAACCGGGTCCGGCGGCCCTGACACTGGCCTTCAAGCATCCGGAGACGGCCGGTTTCCTGCCGTTCCACCCCGGCGACGAGGTGGCGTTCGTCGACAAGCGCACGATGCGGCCGCTCCCGGGCGAGCCGGGGATCGTCACCGCGGTCGGCGGCTCCCGGCCGCTGACCACGATGACGGTCACGTTCGACCGGCCGGTGCCGGCCGGCCTCACGGTCGGTGGCACGGTGGCGGAGAACCTCACGTACACGCCGTCGGTCCTCGTCGCCGGCAACGTCTTCCGCAACGTGCCGACCCGCGGGGTTCTCGTGACCACGCCCAAGCCGGTGCTGATCACGGGCAACCGCTTCGACGGCCTGCCGATGGCGAGCGTCTACATCTCGGCCGACGCCTCCGGGTGGTACGAATCCGGAGCGGTCACCGACGTGACGATCCGCGGCAACTCGTTCACCCGGCCCGCCGGCCCGGTCATCTTCGTCGACCCGGCCGTCCAGGTCGTGGATCCCGCGGTCCCCGTGCACCGCGGCATCGTGATCGAGGACAACACCTTCGACATCGGCGACGTCACCGTCCTCGACGCCCGGAGCGTGGGCGGCCTGCGCTTCACCGGCAACGTCGTCAACGGTCCCGACGAGCGGGAGCAGCCGCTGGTCGTGTTCCGCGGCTGCTCCGGCATCGTGGTCGAGTGATCGTCTACTTGGTGGCGGACTTCTTGTACTGGTCGTACGCCTGCTGGTTCAGCTGCAGGTAACGCTTCATGCCGAGGCCGTCGAGGCCTTGCACCCAGCTGTCCCAGTCGGTGTCGATGTTCTTGGTGCCGGTGATGAACGCCAGCTCCCCCTGGTCGACGTAGCTCTGCAGATTGGTCTGCAGCGTCCCCAGCTCGGTGGCCGTGGTCGGGTCGCCCCAGATCTGTCCGGACGGGAAGACTTGCGCCTTGTCGGCGTGCGGCTCGTACTGCTGAGTGGCCTGGAACAGCCGCCGCTCGAGACCGGTCTCGGCGTAGATGTCCATCGGCACGGCCTCGGCGTTGCGGCGGGCCAGCGTGAGGTCGTACTGGCTCAGCGCGTTCCAGCTGATGTTCTTCGCCTGGTCGGCCTGCGGCGTCGGCTTCCACGTCGGCTTCACGCTCGTGTCGAGCGCGACGTCGCCGGCGGCGGGCTTGACCCAGCCGGTTCCCTCGGGCCCGTTGTTGGCGATGGTCGACCCCTCGTCGGTGTAGAAGTAGTCGAGCATCTTGACCGCGGCGATCCGCGCCTCCTTGCTCGACTTGTTGGTCAGCATGAAGGTGTAGCCGACCGTGCTCGCGTTGTCGTACGTGGAGTAGCTCTTGCCCTCGGGACCGGTCAGCGGCGGGACCGCGTCGTACTGCTTGTCCCGGCCGTCCTTGGAGCCGAGCTGGACGAAGATGCCGGGCCAGAGCACGGGCACCGTGCCGAGCTCGACCGCCTTCGGGTTGTTGCCGATGGTCTGCAGCGCCTCGGGGTTCTGGGTGAACGAGCCCGGGTCGATCAGGCCTTCCTTGTAGAGCGAGTTGATGTACTTGAGGCCCTCGCGCCACTCGGGCTTGTCGACCGGGGTGGTCACGGTGTCACCGTTGAGCGCCAGCAGGGACGGCATGCCGTTGTTTCCGCCGTACGGAGCGTAGGCGAACGCGTTCATCAGGTAGCCGATGAGCCGGCTGTCCTGCGTGTCGGTCGACATCGCGATCTCGTCGGCCTTGCCGTTGCCGTTCGGGTCCCGGGTCTTGAACGCCTCCAGGACCTTCCGCAGGTCCTCGGTGGTCTTGGGCATCTGCAGGTTGAGCTTCTTCAACCACGCCGAGTTGATCCAGAGCTTGTTCGGGTACGAGCAGTGGTAGCAGTCGGACCACTGCGGCATGGCGTAGATGTGCCCGTCCGGCGCCGTCGCGATCGCCTTGAGCACCGGGTTGGTGTCCAGCGCGTTCTGCACGTCCGGCGCGTACTGCTTGATCAGGTCGTCCAGCGGTACGGCGACGCCCTGCTTGCCGAGCTTCTGGACGTCGGTCTTGGTGAACGCGTCGACCCACGGGATCAGCAGGAACAGATCGGGGTAGTCGCCGCTGGAGATCGCGAGCTGGCGCTTCTGCTGCGCCGGGGCGCCGTCCATGGTCGTGGTCTGGAACCGGAACGAGATCTTGTATTTGTCGCTGAGCAGCTTGGTGACCGCGTTGGTGTCGAGCTTGGTGTCCTCGTCGGCCGGGGACAGCACCGAGATGACGACCTTGTCGCCGTCCATCTTGGCCTTGGGGGCATCGTCCTTGCCGCTGGAGGAGCAGCCCGCCGCCAGCAACGCGGTTACCGCCGCAGCCGCGACGACCTTGGTCCGGGAGGATGGTGATTTCATGATTGTTCCATTTCGTGAGAACCCTTCAGCCTTTGACCGCGCCCACCATCACGCCCTTGGTGAAATGGCGCGCGACGAATGGGTAGATGCTGAGTACGGGCAGACTGGAAACGACGATGAGGGCGTACTTGAGAACGTTGGCCAGCTGAATCTGATGCATTTGTGTGGCCAGGTCGGTGGCGCCGGTCCGGGTGGTGTTGAGAATGAGGATGTTGCGCAACACGATCTGCAGCGGATACAGATCGGGATCTCGGAGGTACACCAGGGCGTCGAAATAGGTGTTCCACTGGTAAATCGTGTACATCAGGGCGAGGACGGCCAGCAGCGGCTTGGACAGCGGCAGGACCACCGACCGCAGCACCCTCAGTTCGCTCGCCCCGTCGAGCATCGCCGCCTCGTACAGCTCGTCCGGAATCGAGTTGGCGAAGAACGTCCGGGCGATGATCACCTGCCAGACGCCGATCGCGTTCGGGATCAGTAGGGCCCAGCGGGTGTCCAGCATGCCGAGGTCGTGCACGACCATGTAGGTCGGGATCAGGCCGCCCGAGAACAGCATGGTGAAGATGAGCAGCGTCATCAGCATGTTGCGCCCGAAGAAGGTCTTGCGGGACAACGGATACGCGATGGCCACGGTCAGGGTGACGCTGATCGCGGTGCCGGCGACGGCGTAGATCAGCGAGTTGTAGTACCCGGTCAGGACGTCCGAGTTCTTCAGAAGCGACCGGTACGCCTCCAGCGAGAAATCCACCGGCCAGAACGTCACCCGGCCCGAGTTGACGGCGTCCGCGCTGCTGAACGAGCTCGCGACGATGTAGACCAGCGGCAGCAGCACCAGAATCAGCCCGACGCCCAGCATGACCTTGACGACGATCATGAAAATCCGGTCGCCGAACGGTTCGCGGATCTTCACCGCCGCTGGGCGACGACTCCGCAGCCGGGAGACAAAAGTGAGGGTCGTCATCGCCACAATCCGTTCCCGGTGACCCGCTTGGCCACGAAGTTGACCGCCAGCAGCAGGCAGAGATTGACCACCGAGTTGAACAGGCCGACGGCGGTGGCCATGCTGAAGTCGGCGTTGATCAGACCGGTCTTGTAGACGTAGGTCGGGATGATTTCGGACTGCGCGAGATTCAGATTGTTCTGCAGCAGATAGGCCTTCTCGAAGCCGATCGCCATCATGTTTCCGACGCCCAGCACCAGCATGACGACCGCGGTCGGCATGATCCCGGGTAGGTCGACGTTGCGGATGCGCTGCAGCCGGCTGGCCCCGTCGATCTTGGCCGACTCGTGCAGCGCCGGGTCGATGCCGGAGAGCGCGGCGAGGTAGATGACGGCGGCGTACCCGGCGGTCTGCCAGACGTCGGTCCACACGTAGATGTGCCGGAAGTAGCGCGGGTCGCCGAGGAAGTTGATCGGGTCGACCCCGAGCGCACCGAGCCCCTGGTTCACGATGCCGATCCGGGGCGAGAGCAGCAGGATCGTCATCGACACCACCACGACGGTGGAGATGAAGTAGGGCGCGTAGGTCACCATCTGCACGGTCTTCTTGAACCAGCCGTTACGGATCTCGTTCAGCGCCAGCGCCAGCAGCAGCGGCACCGGGAAGCTCGCCAGCAGCAGGTAGAAGGCCAGCAGGATGGTGTTCTTCAGCAGCGTGCCGAAGACCGGGTTGCTGAACAGCGTGTGGAAGTTCTGCAGGCCGACCCACTCGCTGCCCCACGCGCCCAGCACGGGGCTGTAGTCCTTGAAGGCGATGACATTGAAGGTCATCGGGATGTACTTGAAGATGACGAAGTAGGCCAGCGGCACGCTGACCAGCAGGTACAGCTGCCAGTGCATCCGCCACGACCGCTTCGCCTGGATCCACCGGCCGGGCCGGCGCACGACCGCGCCGGCGGCCCGGGCCGGGACGGCGGCCCGTTCGGGCGCGCGCGACAACGTCGCCATCAGGCGGCCCGCCTCGGGCCGGCCGGTCCAGGGAGAGACGGTCCAGGGGTAGGCGGTCCAGGGGTACATGACAGCGACCTCACGGCCATTACCTCCTATATCCTATATGATCGGGCCGAGAAGCCGGCCTCGATCTCCGGAAACATGGGCGAAACCTAAGCTCAATAATTTCCTTCGTCAAGTATTGATTTCCGTGAGCTGCTGGCCTACCTTTCGGCCATGTTCGCCGGGGGCGACACCGCCGCGCTGGCCGACAAACCCACACCCCGCTCCCGGAGGTTCGACGTTGAGGTCAACTCATTCCGCGGCCGTCCTCGGCGCCGCGATGCTCTTACTCCTGGGCGCGAGCGCCTGTCCGGCCCAGGCCGCCACCGGCCCGAAGCCGAGCCCACCGCCCGCCCGCGCCGCCTCGGCCCCGCCGACCGCCTCTACGGCGCCGACCTCCACAGCGTCGACCTCCACAGTGGACGCCCTGACGCCCGACCCGTGGGCCCGGAAGCCCTACATGGGCTGGAGCAGCTACAGCATGCAGGTCTACTCCGGCAACGGTAAGTGGATCACGGCCGACCAGCTCCTCAAGCAGTCCGACGCGATGCACGCCAAGCTGCAGAAGTACGGCTACGACTACATCAACGTCGACGCCGGGTGGAACGACGGCGTCGACGGCAACGGCCGGCCGAAGCCCAGCACCACGCTCTACCCGCAAGGCCTGCAAAAGGTCATCGACCACGTCCACGCCAACGGCCAGAAGTTCGGGGTCTACATGATCCCGGGCATCGCCCCGGCCGTGTACGACGCGAGCCTGCCGATCGCGGGCGCGCCCGGCTGCACCACCCACGACATCGTCAAACAGCCGGCCCAGCCCTCCGACTACTGGCACATCGGTTACCGGATCGATTTCTCGAACCCCTGCTCGCAGAAGTACATCGACTCGATCGCCGACCTCTTCGCCGAGTGGGGCGTCAACTTCGTCAAGTTCGACAGCGTCACACCGGGCTCCGGCGTGAGCGACCGGTCGCTCGATGCCCGCGACGACGTCGCCGCCTGGTCGACGGCGCTCAAGGCCCACCGGATCTGGTTCGAGCTGTCCTGGGCCGTCGACCCCGCGTTCGCCGGCTACTGGCGGTCCCAGGCGAACGGCTGGCGGATCGAATGGGACGTCGAGTGCTACTGCGCCAACGACGCGCTCACCCAATGGGCGAACATCGCCCGGCTCTTCCCGGACACCGCGACCTGGTGGCGCAACGGCGAAAACGGCGGCTGGAACGACCTCGACTCGCTCGACGTCGGCAACGGCAGCATGGACGGCCTCACCCGCGACGAACGGCGTACCGCGACGACGCTCTGGGCGGTCTCGGCCGCGCCCCTCTATCTGGGCAACGACCTGACCAACCTCGACCCGTACGGCCTCAGCCTGGTCACCAACCCGGAGGTGATCGCGGTCGACCAGGCCGGAACCCCGGCCCGCCCGGTCTCCACGTCGGCACAACAGCAGGTCTGGTACGCCCTCAACGCCGACGGCAGCTACACCGTCGCGCTGTTCAACCTCGGCCGGACCGACAAGGACATCACCGCGAACTTCTCCGACCTCGGACTGACCGGCGCCGCGACCGTACGCGACCTCTGGGCCCGCACGGACCTCGGCCGCTTCACCGGCCGGTTCACCGCCGCGGACGTCCCGATCCACGGCGTACGCCTGCTCAGGGTGACGCCGCAGCGCGGCGCGGCCGTCGCCGTCAACGATGACGCCCTGCGCGTCTCCTACCAGGGCGCCTGGACCCGCAACGGCGGGAACGAGGTCGCCGCCACGTCGCAGCCTCTCGCCCTGACCGTCACCGACACCGGCACCACCACCCCGCCGTCGACCGCCGGCCCGGTCCGCACGATCAGCCACGACGACACCGACCAGAGCATCACGTACGTGGGATCGTGGTCGGCCAGCACCGGCCGCGGCCTCGGCGACTACGGCGACGGCGTGCACTACACCGAACGCGACGGCGACGCCTTCGAATACACCTTCCAGGGCACCGGAGTCTCCTACCTCACCGAAATGGACTCCTCCCAGGGCAACGTCGACATCTACCTCGACGGCCGGCTCGTGAAGACCGTCGACACCGGACGAGAGCCGGGGAAACCGCGCCTCGCCCAGCAGACCGTCTTCACGGTGAACGACCTGCCGGACGGGAGCCACACGCTGCGGGCGGTCAAGAAGTCCGGCTCCTACATGCTGCTCGACCGGATCGACGTACTCCAACCGAGCCTGATCGACCCGCCGGCGGCGTCGTTCGACAAGAAGGCGCCATCAGATGTACCGGTGAGGCTCGGACGCGACGGCAGCGAGCTCACCGGCGTCTCCAACGGCGCGACGGCACTCCGGCCGGGCACGGACTACACCCGGTCGGGCTCGACCGTGACCCTGCGCCCGGCCTACCTCAGCGGCCTTCCGGCCGGCACCACCCAGCTGGATTTCGCGTTCCGCGGCGACTACTTGGACGACGTCCACGCCACAACCCGCAACGGTGACGGGGTCTCGTACACGTTCACTGGCACCGGCGTCGACTGGATCACCGCCGGCGCACCGGATCAGGGGCTCGTGAACGTCTACCTCGACGGCAGGCTCGCGCGAACCGTCGACACCCACAGCCCCGTCCGCGCAACGCAACAGACGGCATTCAGCGTCTCCGGTCTGAGGAACGGCCGGCACACCTTCACAGCGGTCAAGGTGTCCGGTGGCGTCATGCGTACCGACGTCATCCGGTACACCACTCGATGATCCGGGCCGGGCGGCGCTGTCAGCTGAGGGTCAGGTCGTCGATGTAGCCGCGGTAGCCTCCGGTCGCATTCGGGTGGTCGTAGCCGATGAGGATGCGGTTGACCTGCTTGTCGGCGTTGTCGGTGGCCAGGTTGACGCTGACCAGGTTCCAGGCGTCGAGGGTCAGGTGCCCGCATTGGAAGGCCGGATGAGCACGATTCCCGTGCTGGTCGAGGGCGCCCGAGTCGCGCAGCGTGCTGCCATCGGTGAAAGCCAGGTCGACCGCGACGCAGGTGCTGTTGTTCGAGCCGGCCGAGACCCAGGCGCTGGTGGCGTTGCTCTGCGGGTAGATCCAGTAGCTCAGGGTCCTGCCGGTGCCGATGGCAAGTGGCGAGCCGCTGAGGTCGTAGGTTTTCAGATAGGCGTGCGTGTTGCCGCCGCCCTGCCCGGACCCTGAATACATCAGCGCGCTGCCGCCGGAATGCGCCGTCTCGCCGCTGCGGACGGCGGCTTCGGGGGCGGAGAGACCGCAGCAGATGCCGGTGACGCCGGATTGGCCGCCTGCGGCGGTGTCGACGGTGTCGGTCCAGCTCGGCGTCGGGTCGCCGGGCTCAAAGCCGGAGCTGAACGCGCTGCTGGACCCCCCGCCGGACGTGCCGGAGAGCGGTTGGGTCAGTGCGCCCTGGATGGTCGCGAGGGAGGTTCCCGCCGGCGCGAGGTCCAGGGTGTCGTTCGCCGCGGTCGAGAGGGTGATCTTCGAACCGGAGACGGTTCCGGTGTCGGTGCCGTTGCGGTACACCTCGACGTTGGCGGGCCAGGGGTTGGTGAAGGTGAAGTTGCCGCCGTTCTGGCTGACCGCCCGGATGTACTGCACCGCGTTGCCGGCTCGGCTGCTGGAGATCAGGAAGTTGCCGTAGGCGAGCAGGTCGCCGAACTTCGCGCTGGTGTTCGCCGGCCAGTCCGCGAACACCTTGATGTCGTTCTGGAACGACTGCATCAGCATCTCGTCGAGGCCGGAGGTGGTGACGTTGAGGTTTTCGATGCCTCCGCCGTTGTGGTGGACGGCCATGTTGGCGAAGCTCTGCGCGGTGGCCTCGTTGTCCAAATTGGACAAGATGGTGCCGGGGTTGTAGCCGACGCGGGCCGCCGCGGCGTAGAAGGTCGCCGGCGCGTTGCCGCCGTGCCAGGCGTTGGTCAGCGCGCCGATGGTGTTACGGGCGGTCTGCAGCTGCGTCGCGTCGCTGTCCAGGCCGATCAGGCTGCCGGGGTAGATCGCCTGGGCGTCGATGTCGTTGCCGTCGTTGATGAAATCCGACCCGGCCTCGGTCTCCCGCAGGATCGTCGCGCCGTTCAGCGTCATCGTCGGCAGGCCGCTGAGGTGCGCGGCGATGTTCTGCCACGTGGCGCGGGTGGTCGTGTCCTGGTTCAGTGCGGTGCTCATGTCGATGAGGCCCTGGAACAGCAGGTGTACCAGCCCGAGTGACATGCCGCTGTTGGTCTGGGGGTAGCTCTGGTCCTCGTGCGGGGCGTCGTTGGTGATGACGTACCGGTTGCGCACCGAGTCGAAGGTCAGGTAGTTCTGCCAGAACAGGCCGGCCTGCTTGAGCCACGGGTAGACGGTGTTCGCGTAGCCGGTGTCGTGGGTGTACTCGTAGCGCATCACCATGTCGCTGGCGAGGTTGGCCGCGTTCGACTTCTGGTTGTGCAGGTTCATGTCGGCGCTGGTTCCCTTGGGCGACAGGCCGACCGGGTAGAGCACGCCGGTGAAGCCGTTCTGGGCGGCCAGCGACTGGCCGGCCGACTGCCAGTCGAGGACCGGCCGGTCGTACGCGGCCATCTGCGTCACGTGGTTGGTGGAAAGCGCGGCGTAGAACGGCGTCTCGTAGTTGTAGTTGGTGTGGAAGTCGCCGTTCCAGTTCATGTTGCCGGTGATCCAGTTGCCCCACAGGCCGGGCGCGGTCTTGCCCGACCGGGACACGCACGCGAGCAGATAGAGCGACCCGTACCAGCTCTTCTCGACCGCATTGTCCGGGATCTCGACGTACGACCGCGACCAGTAGGTCTGCCACCACGAGCGGTGCGCGGTGTTGCGGATGCCGACATCGGCCTGGGCGAGACCGCTGACCAGCGCGTCGGCGCCGGCCTGCCAGGAGGCGCTGTCGATGCTGGAGACGATGCCGGCGACCAGGGTCGAGGTGCCGCCCGGCTGGATGGTCAGCGTGATGCGGTTTCCGGAGATCGACTGGGACTGTCCGATCGTGCGGGCGGCGATCCGGGCATGCGGGTCGCTGCCGGTGCCGGTGTCCGCGGCCACGTCGGCGTCCAGATCGTTTCCGGTGGTCGAGGTGCTCGGCGCACCGCCGGATCCGTTCTGCAGAGCGATGCCGATGCTGAGCGCGGCTCCGCCGGTCAGGGTGAACGAGGTGACCACCAGGCCGGAGTTGGCGTCCACCCAACTGACGGTGTTCAGCGTCTGGGATCCCAGGGCATAGGTGCCACGGACCTCGGCGTGCGCGATGTCCTGCACGACGCGGTAGGACGATCCGGCCAGCGCGGGGGCGATGAGCGCGATCCGGCCGAGTGGCCTGATCGCGTGGCTCGAGCCGGAGAAGAAGTCGTTCTTGCCGAGGTAGAGCGTCTGGTTCGAGATCGATCCGCCGACCGCGACGCCGATGTCACCGTTGCCGAGCAGCGGGGCGTCGGTCGTCTCGCCGTTGGTCAGGGTGGTCGGCGGACTGGTCCAGACGCCGGTGTACTGCTGGACGACGCGCCAGGCCTGGCCGGCCGTGACGGAGTCGGCCCGGGCGGGCGAAGACGCCGCGACGGTCGCGGTCGCACCGGCGACCACGGCGACCGCGATGAGGCTGAGACGTTTTTTGAGCGCCATGGATCTGACCTCTTCTCGAGAGCAGTGGGGATGTCCATGCGGAGGTCGAGATAACGTTATCTCGACACGAGAGTCCGCCCTCTTGAATCGGCTGTCAAGGGCTGACCAGAACCGCCGCCGGCCCGGTGGCCGGCCGCGGTCGCCGGGCGGCTACGAGGCGCTGTAGGCCGGGACGATGATTCCGCGGCCGACCGCGCCGCCGATCAGGTCGCTCACCGCGTCGTCGATCCGGTCCAGCGGATAGTGCGTTCCGACGAGTTGGTCGATGGGCAGGCGCCCGGCCTGGTACAGCGACAGCAACTTCGGTACGTCCACCTGGGGGTTGGACGACCCGTAGAGACTGCCGACCACCCGGCGCTCCCGCTGCACCAGCGCGTTCAACGGCAGGCTCAGCTCCTGACCGGCCGGGCCGAGCCCGATCGCCACCAGCGTGCCGCCCGGTCGCAGTGCGTCGAAGCCCTGCCGCAGGGTGGCCGGTCGCCCGATCGCCTCGACGGCGTAGTCGAATCCGTCGGGGGCGATGTCGGCGAGTTCCGCGGCCACCTCGGCCGACGAGGAGCCGGCGCGCACCACGTGCGTCGCGCCGAGCCGGGTGGCGGCCTCCAGCCGCTCGGTGACCATGTCGACCGCGACGATCGGGTACGCCCCGGCCAGCACCGCCCCCATCACGACGGACAGGCCGACTCCGCCCGCGCCGAAGACCACCAGGCCCTGGCCGGCGCACGGTCCGATCGCGTTGAGCACGGTGCCGACGCCGGTGATGACCGCGCAGCCGGTGATGGCGGCGACGTCGGCGGGCACCCCCGGCGGGATGGGCACCACGGCTCGTTCGGAGACGATCGCGTATTCGGCGAAGCAGGAGACGCCCATCAGGTGGTGCACGGTCGTCCCGTCGGGCCGGCTCAGGCGGGTGGTCCCGTCCTGCAGGCCGCCGGACGCGGCGTGGATGGCGCCGGACTGGCACAGCGCCGGCCGTCCGGTGAGGCAGTACCGGCACCGCCCGCAGCGCGGCCGCCACATCAGGCCGACCATGTCCCCCGGGCGTACGGCGGTGACATCCGACCCGACCGCGACGACCTCGCCCGCGCCCTCGTGCCCCGGCACCACCGGCATCCGGCTGGGCAGGTCGCCGGTGAGGTAGTGGTAGTCGCTGTGGCAGACCCCGGCCGCGTCGATCCGGACCAGCACCTCGTCGCGGGCCGGGTCGGCCAGGTCCAGTTCCTCGATGGCGAGGGCGGCGCCCGGCCGCTCGAGGACCGCGGCCCGGATGCGCCTGGTCATCGGGCTACGGCCGTACGGGAAAGGAGCCAACCGTCTCACCCATCCAGAAAGTTTTCGTAACACTTGCGAAAATGTCGCCGTCGACGGGAGCATACGAGGGCCAATTGTCGAGGGTCAAGAGAGCGCACATGTCACGAAACATTTCCAAGGACCGTGGAGAATTCGCATCCTATCCGTCGCTGCGGGACCGGGTCGTGTTTGTCAGCGGTGGCGCGTCGGGGCTGGGCGAGGAGTTCGTGCGGCAGCTCGCCGGTCAAGGCGCGCGGGTGGCGTTCGTCGACATCGACGAGGACCGCGGCGCGGCCCTGCAGCGGGAGCTCGGCGAGGACACCCTGTTCCGGCCGTGCGACGTCCGGGACATTCCCGCTCTGCGGGCCGCGCTGGCCGCGCGGCCGACCGCTTCGGCCCGGTCCGGGTGCTGGTGAACAACGCCGCCGACGACCGGCGGTACCGGGTCGACGAGTTCGACGTCGCGTTGTGGGACGACCGGATGGCGGTCAACGTCCGGCACCACTTCTTCGCCGCCCAGGCGGTGGCACCCGGCATGCGCGACGCCGGCGGCGGGTCGATCATCAATCTGGGCTCGATCAGCGCGCACATCGACCTGCTCGAACTCCCGGCGTACATCACGGCGAAGGCCGGCATCGAAGGCCTGACCCACACCCTGGCCCGCGAGTTCGGCCCGTGGCAGATCCGCGTCAACTGCATCATCCCCGGCTGGATCATGACCGAGAAGCAGCTGGCCCACTGGGTGACCCCGGAAGCGGAGGCCTCCATCGTGCGCAACCAGTGTCTGCCGGGCAAGCTGTACCCGGAAGATGTGGCCCGGATGATGCTGTGGCTGGCGGCCGATGACTCCCGGTCGTGCACGGCGCAGCAGTGGATTGTGGACGGCGGTTGGATGTGACGACGGCACGGCAGGTGACCGAGGTGGTCACCGAACATGGCGAAGGCCCCTTCTGGGACGCGGCGGCCGGCCGGCTCCTGGTGGTCGACATGCTGGCCGGGGCGGTGGTCGCGGTGGTGCCTGACGGCACCCTTTCCCGGTACGAGGTGGGCGGCGTGGCAGCGGCGATCCGGGCCCGGGAGTCCGGCGGTTACGTGCTGGCCACCGAACGCGGATTCCAGCGCTACACGGCCGACTTCACGCCCGACGGGCCGCCGGTCGCGGCGTTCGACGACCCGGCGGTCCGGATGAACGACGGCGGCTGCGACCCGCAGGGCCGGTTCTACTGCGGCACGATGGCGTACGCGATGACGCCCGGCGCCGGCGTGCTCTACCGGCTCGACCCCGACCTGACCGTGCACCGGGTGCTGACCGGCGTGACCATCTCCAACGGCGTCCAGTGGCCGGCCGACGGCCACCACGTGTGCTACAACGACACGCCGACCGGCCGGGTCGACCGGTACGCCTTCGACCCGGACGCGGGCACCTTCGGCGAGCGCGAGACCCTGGCGACCATCGACCCCGCGCAGGGCCAGCCGGACGGGATGGCCCTGGACGCCGAGGGTGGCGTCTGGGTGGCCCTGTGGGGCGGCGGCGCGATCCACCGGTACTCGAGCGACGGCACCCTGACCGAGCGGATCTCCGTGCCGGCCCGGCAGACCACCGCCTGCACCTTCGGCGACGGCACCACGCTCTTCATCACCACGTCGCGGGACGGCCTGGGCAACGAGGCGGAATCCGGGGCCGGTGCGGTGTTCGCGGTCGATGTCGGGGTCGAGGGAGCCCGCCCGTACGCCTTCGCGGGCTGAGCGTCGCCCGTCCACAGTTCCCCCTCGGCGTGGCCGGCGGATACGTGATGCAGTCGTGGCAACCCTCTCGCACCCGAAAGACACCTCGGCTGCAACCGGGGCCGCGAATTCTTGGCTCCAGGTCCCCCACCTACGCTACGGAGGAACAGAATGCGCTCCCGAATCTTCTCCACCCTCGCCGTACTCGCGGCCGGCGTCGCTCTGACGGCCGGAACGGTCGGCGCCGTCGGTTCGGCCCTCGGCGGCGGGTCGGGCAACTCCTCCACCACGCATCAGGCCGGCAAGATCATGGCCAAGCTCCCGGCCCCTTCGAAGCAGGCCGACCAGAACTGATTCCACCGGCAGCGTGAACGTCGGCAAGCGGCCGGGCCCGGGTCACCGGTGCCCGGCCGCCGCTCGGGGAGGGTGGAGGCAGTGACGACGATCGACGCGCCCGTGGACCGCACGGCCCTGGCCGAGCTGATCGCGGAGCTGGAGAGCCGGTCCGTGTCGCAGTTCCGCACCCTGCACGAACCGGCGGTCATGGCCGAGCTCAGGGCGGTCGAGCTGGGCGACGCCGAGCTCGAGCACCGGGCGATGCTGCTGCAGTGCGGCGTCCTGCTGCGCGAGGGCCGTTCCGCCGAGGGCGGCTACCGGGCACGCCGGGTACTCGACTGGGCGGTGGTGAACGACAGCCCCAACCTCCTCGCCCGCGCCCACCGTGAGATGGCCGTCTTCCATCGCCAGATCGGTGACCTGGCGGACGCGCTCCGGCACGCGGTGCAGTGCGTGGCGAACCTCGCCGACGACGCTCCCCCGGTGCTCCGGGCCCAGCACCTGATCTCGCTGGCGGTGGCCCTGGACGAGAACGGATCCGCCGAGGAGGCGCACCGCCGGTTCGGCGAGGCGCTCGACCTGGCCACCGCGGTCGGCGAGTTCGAGCTCGCGCTCTTCACCCTCAACAACGTCGCCTACATCGCCTACGAGAACGACGACGACGCGGGCGCACGGGCGCTGGTGGCCCGCATGCGCGACACCCTGGCGCACTGCGGCCGCCCCTTCACCGCCAACGAACTGGACACGGTGGCCCGGGTCGAAATGATGTCGCGGCGCTACGCCGTGGTCGAGGAGCTCCTGGGCCCGGTCCTGCACGAGAAGTCGGCGGTGCGGGGCGACCAGGGCGACGCGCTGGCCGAATGCCTGCTGACCCTGGCCGAGGCCCGCCGGCTGGACGGCCGGTACGCCGACTCCGAGGCCGCCCTGGACGCGGCTTTCCAGATGTGCGAGGAACGTGGGCTGGAATCGCTGCGCATGCGGGCCCACGAGGAGAGGGCCGCCTTCTTCGCGGACACCGGAAGGTTCCGCGAGGCGTACGAGGAATACCGCACGTTCCACGCCGTCTTCGCCTCGCTGCGCTCGATCCAGCGCGAAGCCCGCGCCCACGCGCTGCACACGGTGTTCGAGGCGACCGAGGCCCGCAAGGACAACGAGCGCTTCCGTGAGATGGCCTACCGGGACGCGCTGACCGGCCTCCACAACCGCCGGTACCTCAACGAGAAACTGCCGGCGATTCTCGGCTCGGCCCGCCTGGAGCGGCGGCCGGTGTCGCTCGCGATCATCGACCTCGACCACTTCAAGCGCATCAACGACACCCTGTCGCACAGCACCGGCGACGCGGTGCTCAAGCAGGTGAGCGCGCTGCTGGCCGAGGCCGCGACCGACGACGCATCGATCACGGTCCGCCTGGGCGGCGAGGAATTCCTGCTGATCCTGCCGGGGGTCGATGCCGGCGAGGCCCACCAGCGCTGCGAGCGCCTGCGGCGCCGACTGCAGGCGTACGCCTGGAGACCGCTCACCGGCGATCTCACCGTGACCGCCAGCATCGGCGTGACCACGTCGCCGCGAGGCGACGACACCATGCCCGACCTGCTGGCCCGCGCCGACGAATGCCTGTACGCGGCCAAGCGCGGCGGCCGCAACCAGGTCATGGCGAGCGGCTAGCACCGACACCGCCGTGGCCCCAGGTTGTCTGGCGTCCCGCCCGGCCTTTGGGGGTAGTAGGCCCCCCTCGAAACGGGGCCCAGCACCAGTGTCCACACGGGCCCGCGCGAGCAGGCTGATCCCTGACATCGGCACAGCCAGACAGGGAGAGGCTCATGCAGCGTCGGACCATCCTCACCGGCACGGCACTCGGCGCCGCGGGCGCCGCATTCGGACTTTCGCGGCCGGCCGGGGCCCACTCCGGCCGGCCGGCCCGCGAGCTCGTCGCGGTGCGGGGCGTGACCGTGATCGACGCGGCCGGCGGCGTCCGGCGCGACCAGACCGTGCTCGTCCAGGGCGACCGCATCCTCGACGCCGGCCCGGCGCAACGGGTGCCGGCGTCGCACGCCACCACGGTCATCGACGGTTCCGGGAAATATCTCATCCCCGGCCTCGCCGACATGCACAACCACGCCACCGGCATCGACGACACCGACCCCGAGCTCTACGCGGTCAACGGCGTCACGACCGCCCGGCAGATGTCGGCCAGCGCCGAGGCACGCGAGTGGCAGCGGCAGATCGCCGCCGGCACCCGGATCGGTCCACAATGGTCAATCGGAAGCAAGATCATCGACGGCGCACCGTCGCTCTGGGACGGCCTGGACCCGGACGGGTCGATACACCAGTCGGTGGCCGGCCCCGGGCAGGCCCGGGCCGCCGTGCGGCAGCAGCAGGCGGCGGGTGCCGCCTTCATCAAGACCTACACCCGGCTGACCCGGGAGTCGTTCCTGGCCATCGCCGACGAGTCGGCCCGGGCCGGGCTGCCGTTCCTCGGCCACGTGCCCGACTTCGTCCAGCTGACCGAGGCCAGCGACCGCGGCATGCGCACGGTCGAGCACCTCTTCGAGATCTGGTACGACACGTCGGCCGAGGAGGACCGTCTGCGCCGCGGCGTCACCTCCGTGCCGATCGCCGGCGGCGACTACAACGGCTGGTTCAACCGGATGCAGCCGTACGAGTACGCCGCGGCCCGCACCTACGACCGGCGCAAGGCCGAACGGGTGTTCCGCCGCGTCGCCCGCAACGGCACCTTCGTGACGCCCACGCTCGTGCTGCACGAGACCAACGACATGCCCGAGCGGATCGACCGCCACGACCCGCGCTTCCGATACTTCAGCGCCGACATGATCGGCTACTGGGACTGGGCGCTCGACAACCTGTACCTGCCCGGCCGTACGCCGGCCCAGATCGCCCAGTCGCGGGACCTCTTCCAGCGCCGTCTCGGCCTCACCGCCGACCTGGCCGCGGCCGGCGTACAGCTCATGACCGGCACCGACCTCGGCACGACGTACCTCATGCCCGGCTTCAGCCTCCACGACGAGCTGGCGCTGTTCGTGCGAGCGGGCCTCCAGCCGATCGACGCCCTCGCCGCCGCGACGCTGCACCCGGCGCGCTACCTCGGCCGGCCCGACCAGGGCGTGATCGCCCGGGGCGCGGTCGCCGACCTGGTGCTGCTCGACGCCGACCCGCTGCACGACATCCGCAACACGACGCGCATCAACAGCGTCTTCGTCCGCGGCCGGCTCATCGGCCCGGAGGCGCGCGCCCGGATGCTGGCCGACGTCGAGGCCGCGGCGCGGCAGCCGAAGCCGCCCGCCGCGGCTCCCGTCGCCTACCGCGGCTGCCCCTGCCACGGCACGGCTCGCCGCGGCACCGCGGTCTGAACCCTTCGCCACCGGGCGGCCGTCGCCGCAAGGTGACCTGCGAACACCTGTTCACCCCAAATGTGCACTCGTACGAACAATTTCACAATCATCAGTGGAACTCCGATTCTGCCGGGGCCGCCCCGTAGCCTCTACGCAGCCGGTCAGGGAAGGAGTCCGCAGTCTTGGAGGTTTCCACCGCCGCGAAACAGGCGCCCGAGGTCTCCCTGCGCCGCATCGGCGGCCTTCTCGCTCCACACTGGCCGCGGCTGGCGGCGGTCACGGGAATCATCGTCGCGTCATCACTGGTCGGCATGGCCACGCCCTTTCTGCTGCGCGGGATCATCGACCGGGCACTGCCCGCCCAGAACCTGAGGTTGCTGAGCTGGCTGGTGGCGGGGCTGGTCGCGGTCGCCGTCTGCACGGCCGTGTTCGGTCTCCTGCAGACCTGGATCGCCACGGCGGTCGGCCAGCGGGTCATGCATCAGCTGCGGGTGGACCTCTTCACCCATCTGCACCGGCAGTCGGTGGCGTTCTTCACGCGCACCCGGGCCGGCGAGATCCAGTCGCGGATCACCAACGACATCGGCGGCATGCAGGCGGTCGTCACCTCGACCGCCACGTCGATCGCCTCGAACCTCACGACGGCCGTCGCCACGGCGGTCGCCATGCTCGCGTTGTCCTGGCAGCTCTTCCTCGTGTCGGTGCTCGTGCTGCCCCCCGCGCTCTTCCTGGCCCGTCGCGTCGCGAAGATGCGCAAGGAGATCACCGCGAAGCGGCAGCACGAGCTCGCCGACCTCAACGTGATCGTCGAGGAGAGCCTGTCGATCAGCGGGGTGCAGCTCAGCAAGATCATGGGGACCGGCCCGGCGCTGATCGAACGCTTCGCCGGCTCGTCGGCCCGGCTCGTGGATCTGCAGCTGCGCTCGCAGCTGGCCGGCCGCTGGCGGGGCGCCTCCATGAACATCATCTTCGCCGCGATCCCGGCCGTCATCTATCTGAGCGCGGGCCTTCCGCCGGCCGCCGGCACGCTGACCATCGGCACCGTCGTGGCCTTCACCAGCCTGCAGTCCCGGCTGTTTCAGCCGATGATGGGCCTGCTCGACGTCGGCGTCTCGCTGACCAGCTCGACGGCGCTGTTCGCGCGCGTCTTCGAATACCTCGACCTGCCGGTCGAGGTCGACGACCCCGTCCTGCCGGTCCGGCTGCCCCAGCCGGTGCGCGGCCACCTGCGGTTCGAGGACGTGAGCTTCACCTATCCCGGCAACGACGAACCCGCGATCAGCGGCATCACCCTGGACGTGCCGCCCGGCTCCTCGCTCGCGCTGGTCGGCGAGACCGGCTCGGGCAAGAGCACGGTGGCCGCGTTGATCGTGCGGCTCTACGACCCGTCCGCGGGCCGGATCACCGTCGACGGCTTCGACCTGCGCGCGCTGCGGCTCAACGAGCTGGTCGGCGTCGTCGGCATGGTGGGCCAGGAGACGTACCTGCTGCACGCCTCGGTCCGGGAGAATCTGCGGTACGCCTGGCCGGACGCCACCGACGAGCAGGTGGAGTGGGCCGCCCGGGCCGCGCAGGTCCACGAGGTGATCGTCGCGTTGCCCGAGGGCTACGACACCATCGTGGGCTCGCGCGGGCACCGGTTCTCCGGCGGGGAGAAGCAGCGGATCGCCATCGCCCGGACGCTGCTGCGCGATCCGCCGATCCTGGTGCTGGACGAGGCGACCAGCGCCCTGGACAACTCGACCGAGCGGGCGGTGCAGCGAGCGCTCGAGGAGCTCGCGCGCGGGCGTACGACGGTCACCATCGCCCACCGGTTGTCCACCGTGCGTGACGCCGACCAGATCGTCGTCATGCGCGGCGGCCGGATCCTGGAGGCGGGCACCCACGACGCCCTGATCTCGATCGGTGGCTTCTACGCCGCGCTGACGGCGTGAGAGCGCGCCCACTTGCGGAGCATGTTGTAGTGCGGCCGGTGGTGCCAGTAGCACTCGTACAGGAAACGGTCATTGTCTACTGTAGACCCATATGTGCGGTCGGAACGCTGGAAGGCCGAGCTGCCGGCCGCGTCGCGGTGCCACTGCGAAGTCCGGCTCCAGACCTTCTGATCGCCGGGCTGCCACGACAGCGACGAGGGCAGGAACGGTATGCCGGCGTACCGGCAGTAGCGCTCGACCGTGTCCCGCGCGTCGGTCAGCAGGTCCTCGGCCTCGACCACGAACGGCCGTACGCCGGTCGCCTCGCGGACTCGCCGCGCGATCTCCACCTGGTAGCCGTACCCGATCTCGTCGCAGACCATGTCCGGGTTCATCGCGTAGTGCGACGGGATCACCCGGCGCGGATCACGGACGATGAACGTGTGCCGGCCGACGTACGGGATGCGGTCACCGCCGGTCGTCAGATAGTCGTACTCGGTGGTCTCCTTGACGAACACCGGATGGTCGTCGGCGCGCTCCTCGAGCAGCTTCAGCAGCTCGTCGTGGCTGGTCGCCACGCGTTCGCCGACGATCGTGTGTCCCTGCACGACGATGCTCGAGAACGGTTCGTGGAAGACCTCGTGGTCGCCGCGTTCCAGCATCATCCGCAGGAACGCCGTCGACATCGACCTCGGTGTTCCCCAGAGAAAGAGCAGGCCCGAGGTCATGACGAGGCCATCCGGGCGACCAGGCTCGCCGGCCGGATGTCCCACCACGACTTCTCGACGTAGGCCAGGCACTCGTCGCGGCTCTCCGGCCCGAGGACCGTACGCCAGCCGGCCGGCACGTCGATCACCTCCGGCCAGAGCGAATGCTGCCCCTCGTCGTTGACCAGTACGAAGTAGCTGATGTCCTCGCGCTCGAACGGGTTGCTCATGCCGTCGGCCCTTCCGTGGGAGTAAGACGTATGTGTTCGGCCACCCGCGCGCCGATCGTCTCCAGCACCTCGGCCCGGGCGAGTTGCCGGTGCTTGTAGTTGAGGGCCATGACGTCGACGACGCCGGTGACGTACCGGTGCCACATGGGTGCGAAGTGGTGCTCGGACGGCCGGGCCGCGATCGCCTCGACGAACAGCACGTCGCCGTCGAAGACCGAGAACTGGTGGTTGTCGGTCAGCTCGATCATGTTCTCGTAGAAGTCGACCGTGGCCCGGCCCTTCTGCCGCATCAGGAACGAGTAGGGCCCCTGACGCTGCCGGAGCTGCTCGTAGAGGATGTCGCCGGTCAGGTGCGGGCGTTGCTCGGCCGGGACGTTGAGGTCGAAGTGACGGGCGACCGCGTTCAGCCGCTCCACCTGGGTCGCCGGGCGCTGCGGCGTCGGCCGGGCGTCGAGCATGGCGATCAGAGCGACCTGCTGGCCGGCGCGCTGGAGCTGCACGCCCATCTCGTGGGCGATCTCGCCGCCGGTGCTCAGGCCCAGCAGGTGGTACGGCCCTTCGGGCTGGACCAGGCGGATCTGCTGGACGTAGTCGGCGGCCATCTCGGTCATGGTTGCCGGCAGCGCCTCGCCCGGCCGCAGACCACGGGCCTGGACGCCGTACACCCCGACGGCCGGCGGGATCGCGTTGACCAGCGGGTAGTAGAGCCAGCTCAGCCCGCCCAGCGGATGGACGCAGAACAGCGACACCGGGCCGGTGCCCGCCCGCAGCGGCACCACCAGGTCGAGGGTCGTCTCCTCCGATGACGCGGCGAGCCAGCTGGCGAGGTCCTTGGCCGTCGGCACGGCCGACACCACGAGCGGGTTGACGGTCCGGCCGAACTCGGCCTCGATGGCCCGCGCGAGTGCCTCGACGGTCTCCCGGCCGCCGCCGAGGTCGAAGAGGTTGTCCTCGGCCGCCACCTCGTCGACGCCCAGCGCCCGCGCGACCAGCACGCGCATCCGGTCCTCGGGTGCGGCCCGCGGCTCGGCGTCCGGCAGCCGCGGCAGGTCGTCGACCCGGGCGGCCAGGTCGGCGAGCGTCAGGCTCTCGAAGACCGTGCGGAACGGCAGTTCAACGCGCAGCAGCGTCCGGAGCTCGTTGACCATCTGCATCGCCAGCAGCGAATGGCCGCCGAGCGCGAAGAAGTTGTCGTCGCGGCCCACCCGCGCCACGCCGAGCAGGCCCTGCCACAGCTCGGCCAGGGACTCCTCGACGGGTCCGGCGGGCTTCTCGTAGGCCCGTTCGCTGTCCGTCACGCCCGGATCCGGCAGCGCCCGGCGGTCGACCTTGCCGTTCACGGTGACCGGAAATTCATCCATCGCCACGAACGCCGACGGCACCAGGTGCGCCGGCACGACCGCCGGCATCTGCCGGCGCAGCCGGACCGGATCAGGATCAAAACCGACGACGTACGCCACCAGCCGCTTGTCCACGCCGTCGCCGTGCACCATCGCCACGGCCTGTTCCACTCCGTGCAGCCCGAGCAGCGCCGCCTCGACCTCGCCCAGTTCCACCCGTACGCCGCGAATCTTCACCTGCTCGTCGTCGCGGCCGAGGAACTCGATCGCCCCGTCGGCCCGCCGCCGGGCGCGGTCACCGGTGCGGTACATCCGCTCCCCCGGCACGAACGGGTCGGCGACGAACCGCTGCGCGGACAGCACGGGCCGGTTCAGATAGCCCCGGGCGAGCGGGCGCCCCGCGATGTAGATCTCGCCGGGCATGCCGGGCGGCACGTGGTCGAGGTCGGGTCCGAGCACGTACACGCGGGCGTTGGCGATCGGGACGCCGATCGGTGTGCCGCGGCCCTCGTCGTCGCCGTGGCACAGCCAGCTCGTCACACCGATGGCGGCCTCGGTCGGCCCGTACAGGTTGTAAAGACCGGCGCCGGGCAGCGCCGCGGCGAAGCGGTTCCGCAGGCCGCGCGTCAGCGTCTCGCCGCCGGCGATGACGTGACGAAGGCTGGTGCAGCGCCCGGCGTCCGGCTCGCGCAGGAACATCTCGAGCATCGACGGGACGAAGTCGGCGAACGTGATCCGCTCGCGCCGGATGAGCTCGACCAGGTAGCGGCTGTCGCGGTGCCCGTCCGGCCGGGCCATGACCAGGGTCGCCCCGTTCATCAGCGCCCAGAACAGCTCCCAGACCGAGGTGTCGTAGGTGAGCGGCGACTTCTGCAGCACCCGGCGGTCGGCGTCGGGACCGAACCGCTCGTTCATCCAGGCCAGCCGGTTGCGGACGGCGGCGCGGACGTTCACCACCCCCTTCGGCGTGCCGGTCGACCCGGAGGTGTAGATCGCGTACACGGCGTCCTCGGCGCCGACCGGCACGCCCGGATCGTGTTCCGGCTGCACCGCGAGGCCACTGCCCGGTCCGTCGACGCAGAGCAGCAGGCGGTCGTGGGCGGCCAGACGGTCCTTTGTGGCCAGCTGCGTGACGACGACGGTGACGGCGGTGTCGTCGATCATCGACGTCAGGCGGGCGGGCGGCAGGTCGGGGTCGAGCGGGACGAACGCGCCTCCGGTCTTCCACACCGCCAGCACGGCCACCACCAGGTCGAAGCCACGTTCCATGCTGATGCCCACCAGCACGTCGCGGCCCGCCCCCAGCCCGATCAGGCGATGCGCCAACTGGTTCGCGCGGCAGTTCAGTTCCCCGTACGGCAGACTCCGGCCCTCGAAACGCACCGCGGTCGCGGCCGGACTCCGGTGGGCGTGTTCCTCGATGAGCTGGTGCGGCCAGGGTTGCGCGTCCCAGTCGCGTACGTCCCCGGCGCTCGCGGCCTCGGCCGCCAGCCGCTCCGGTTCGCTCATCAACGGCAGCCGGCCGATCGGCCGGCCGGGCCGGGCCACCGCCTCGGCCAGAAGCCGGCCGAGCATGCCGGCCATCCGCTCGGCGGTGTCGTGGTCGAACAGGTCGCAGGCGTACATCACCTCGCCGCCGATGCCGGCCGGACGGCCAGACGGATCGAGGAACTCCACGAACTGAAAGCTGAGGTCGAACTTCGCCGATCCGGATCCCACGCCCATCCGCTGCGAACTGACCCCGGCGAGGCCGAACCGCGCCGACCGGCCGACCTGCGAGGCGACCATGACCTGGAACAGCGGGTGCCGGCCCGGCACGCGGGGCGGGTTCAGCTGTTCGACCACGCTCTCGAACGGCACGTCCTGGTTGCCGAAGGCCACCAGGTCCTGCTCGCGCACCCGGCCGAGGAGTTGCTCGAAGGACGGGTCGCCGGTGAGGTCGGCGCGCAGCACGAGGGTGTTCACGAAGAAGCCGACCAGGTCCTCGAGCGCCTCGTCGACCCGGCCGGACACCGGCCACCCGAGCGGGACGTCGGCGCCGGCGCCGAGCCGGAACAGCAACGCGGCCACGGCCGACTGCAGCACCATGAAGACGGTGGCGCCGTGACGCCGGGCCATCGCCGTCACCTGCTCGTGCACCTCGGCCGGAACCGTCAACGGCACCGAACGGCCGCGGTACGTCGGCTCGGCCGGCCGGGCCCGGTCGGCCGGCAGCGCCAGCTCATCGGGAACGCCGGCGAGCAGCTCACGCCAGTACGCGAGCCGGGGACGGGCGAGTCGCACCAGTTGCCGTTGCCACACGGCGAAATCGGCGTACTGCACCGGCAGTTCCGTCCACTGTGGTGAAAGGCCGGCGCGTCGTCGCTCGTACGCCTCGCCGAGGTCGCGCATCAGCGGTTCCATCGACGCGCCGTCGGCCGTGATGTGGTGCAGGACCAGCACCAGCGCGAAGTCGTCCGGCCCGAGCTCGAGCAGGCGCGCCCGCAACGGGATCTGGGTCGTCAGGTCGAACCCTTCGCGGACGACGCGCTTGACGGTGCTCTCCAGGTCACCGGGCGCGATCCGTTCGCGCACCAGCAGTTCGCCGAGCTCGGCCATCGGCACGACCCGCTGCCGCGGCTGCCCGTCGAGCAGCGGGAAGCGGGTGCGCAGCGGCTCGTGGCGCCGGACGACGTCGGTGACCGCCGCGCGCAGGGCCCCGGCGTCGAGACCGTCGGACAGGCGGACGACCACCGGGATGTGATAGGCCCCGTCGCTGCCGCGCAACTGCGCGGTCAGCCACATCCGCTGCTGCGGGTAGGAGAGCGGCACCATCGCCGGACGCACCTGGCGCCGCAGCACCGGCCGCGTACCGGTTTTCAGCACGGACGCCCGCTGGGCGAGCTCGGCCAGGGTCGAGGTCTCGAAGAGGTCGCGGACCGGGAGCTCGACGTTCATCACCGTCCGGACGCGGTTCACCAGCTGCGTCGCCAGCAGCGAGTGACCGCCGAGGCGGTAGAACTCGTCGGTGCGGCCCACCCGGGGAACGGCGAGGACCTCCTCCCACAGCCGCGCCAGCGCCTGCTCCACCGCGCCGACCGGAGGCACGTAGTCCCGTGCGCCGGCATCGGCGGCGGGATCGGGCAGCGCCTGGCGGTCAACCTTGCCGTTCACCGTCACCGGCAGCGAGTCGAGCATCATGAACACCGACGGCACGAGGTGATCGGGCACCACCGCGGCCAGGTTGCGGCGCAGGGCCGCGGCGTCCGGGCCGTCGGCGTCGGCCACGACGTAGGCGACCAGGCGGCGATCCACGCCGTCGCCGTGCGCCACGACGACGGCCTGGTCCACGCCGGCCAGGCCCATCAGCGCCGACTCGACCTCGCCCGGCTCCACCCGTACACCCCGGACCTTGACCTGGTCGTCGGCCCGGCCCTGGTATTCCAGCTGGCCGTCGGGCCGCCGCCGCACCACGTCGCCGGTGCGGTACATCCGCTCGCCGGGCGCACCGAACGGGTTGGCGACGAAGCCCTGCGCGGTCAGCGCGGTCCGTCCGGCGTATCCGCGGGCCAGCCCGGCGCCGGCGAGGTAGAGCTCACCGGCGGGTTGCTCACGCAACAATTCGTCGAGGACGTACGCGCGCACGTCGTGCAGCGGCCGTCCGATGGGCGGCGTGCCGTCGCCGGTCAACGGCTCGCTCACGGTCGCCGCGACGGTCGCCTCGGTTGGGCCGTACGCGTTGAACATGCGCCGATCGCGGCACCAGCGGGCCGCCACGGCCGGCGGGCACGCCTCCCCCGCCACGACCAGCGTCACCGGATCCGGCAGACCTCCATGTTGTTCTACTGTGGACAGTAGCGACGGCGGAAGCGTCACGTGGGTGACGCCGCGGCGCCTTATGACGTCGACGAGCGCGGGCCCGGGAACCAGCCGGGACCCGTCCGTCACGACCAGGGCCGCACCGGACAGCAGCGTCGTCCACACCTCGGACACCGAGGCGTCGAAGCTGACCGACGCGAACTGCAGCCGCCGGCTACCCGGGCCCAGGCCGAAGATCTCGGTCTGGGCCCGCACGAGATTCCGTACGCTGCGGTGGGTCACCACGACGCCTTTCGGCACGCCGGTCGAACCCGAGGTGTAGATGATGTACGCGGCGTGGTCTGCCAGCAGCGGCTCGTGGCGGTCGGCGTCCCGTACGGCGCCCGCGTCGAGGCCGGCGATCTCCTGCGCGATCTTCGGGTCGTCGAGCACCACCTCGGTGATCCCGGAGGCCGCCGACGACCGGGCGGCGGCCGTCGTCACCACGCATCGCGCCCGCGCGTCCGCCATCATGAACTCGGCCCGCGAGGCCGGATAGGCCACGTCCACCGGCACGTACGCTCCGCCGGCCTTCGCCACCGCGAGAGCCGCCACCACGAACTCGACCGACCGGCCCATCCGCAGCGCCACCACGACCTCGGGGCCGACGCCCTGATCGATCAGAAGCCGGGCCAGCCGGTTGGAGCGCTCGTCCAGGTCCACGAAGGACAGCGACGCGTCGTCCCCCGCCACCGCGACGTCCCGCGCACCGCGCCGCACTTGCGCGGCGAACAACTCCGGCAGGGTCGGAGAATCGAGCACATCTGCCTCCTCGAAGTGGCGACCCACGCCATCCGGTCGATCGCGCCTCGCTGGCCCCCCGGCGCTCCCGGTCGCGATGACGATCCAGAGTGGCGCAACGTCACGCCACTGTGGTGGCCCACGACAAAAACCGCAATATCGAGAAAATCACCGCGATTGCGATGCACAAGAACCCGGGCTGCTGCGTCACCGTCGAAGGGCGGCCACCGGGAATGCACGATGACCAGGCACGACACTCAGGGCGGCAATGGAACCAAACGTCCGCAAGACCGCCGTCGCGCCGAGGCGGCGCCGGCGCGGGCCCTCAGGACGGCATGAATCGGTGAGATACCGCGGCCGGCTCACCCAGACAAAAACGCGAGACACCGGGCTCGGCCCGGTGTCTCGGAGTTTCGTTCAGATCAAAGGGCCAGGCTGCCGGGCTCCTTGGTCGCCAGGCCGCGGCGCGCCCGCTCGGCCCGGGCCGCCACCTCGGCGACGTCCCAGACCGCGGTGGCCACGGCCACCACCACCGCGATGTTGGTCAGCCAGGTCAGCGGGTTGACCTCGCCCCAGTTCAGGGTCGCGATGAACTTCGGGTTGTAGAAGTGGTGGGTGGCCAGCAACCAGACGAGCGGGACCGTGGTCAGGATGCCGAGCGCGGCGTTGACCAGGGTGACGGTGTGCGTCCACACGCGGTGGCGGTGCAGCCAGACCTGGTAACCGCATTCGAGCACCAGCATCACGAGGAAGAACGGCCACCAGAAGCTCCAGTTCGCCGGGTCGAGCACCGGCTCGCGGGTGAACGTGAACTGCTGCATGATCAGCGCGACCATCAGCAGCACCGGCCAGACCAGCCCGGCCGCGAGTTGCCCACGGCTGACCACGGACGGTTCGTATTTCGGCAGGTCGGCCGGCTTCCACGTCGTCTTCAGCTCGGTGCGGGCGTCGGTGCGCTCGAGGATGGCGAAGACCAGCGTGGTCCAGAAGCCGATGTGCACCGCCGTGGTGATGAGCGCGGAGATGCCGCCGCCGATCACCTTGCCCACCGTCGGGTGGTCGAACAGCTGCACGGTCACCGCGACCGCGACCACGATCGGGAGCACGACCGTGTAGAGCATCTTGATCAGCCGGCGCCAGAACGGGAAGAGGTCGGGGCCGATCAGGTAGGGCAGGCGGCCCGCGTACGAATCGGCCAGCCGGTCGGGGTCACCCAGCTCGAGAAGCGTGGCCTCGACGGCGGCGTCGCGCGGCTCGCCCCCGTCGACCCGGGCGTCCACCGCGTCCTCGATGGAGGCGCGCAGCTCACGGTCGATGTCGGTGCGCTGCTGCTCGGGCACGCGGCGCAGCGCGGTGAACACGTAACGGTCGATGAGGCTGGTCATTTCTCGCTCCCCGTGGTCGGTCCGGCCGGCGCCGGCTCGTCAAGATCGGTGACCGCGGTGTTGAGCCGGGACCATTCGCCCCGGAGGGCGGCCGCGATCGCGTCGCCCTGCTCGGTGGTGCGGTAGAACTTCCGCGGCCGAGCCTCGTCGGTGTTCCACGAACTGGTCAGCAGGCCCTGACTCTCCAGGCGCCGGAGCAGCGGGTAGAGCGTGTTGGCCTCGACCTCGAAGCCGGCCTCGCTCAGCATCTCGAGCAACGAATAGCCGTAGCCCGGTGTGCGCAGCACGGTGAGGCTCGCGACGACGACCGTGCCCCGGCGCAACTCCTGCAGGTGACCGGAGAGCGTCGCATCCATTGTCATGCCACTCACCATAGTGTGTATCACACACTATGACAAGCCACACGACATTGTTCCTGCCTGAGCAGTGGGGACTTGCGCCCGGTGTGGCTCGCCGTTCTCCGGGCGACCCGGGTCCGCGCCGGTCGGAAACGGGGCAGTCAGGACGTTGACGGACTTGTATATTGACCCGGTTCGGCAGTACGGGGTTCGTACGGGGGGTGGCCATGGGGGAGCTTGCCGACCGGCTGGAACGCCTGACCGTGCGGGAGACGTCTCCCGACGGCCAGATCGCCGCGACCCGCGACCGTAACCAGGTCACGCTGCGGTTTCACGAGGGCGCGTACCGCTCTTACACCGAATCGGCCCTGGCCGGGCAGCTCGGCGATCTCGCCCGGTCGGTGCGGGCCGGCTGCCAGCGCGGATACTACGAGGTCATCGGCGACGTGACCGGTCAGCCGGTCAGCGCGGGCGAGGTGGAGCGTGAGCTCGACGGCCGCGAACGGCGGTTCTACGAGGCGCAGCGGGCGTTGCGCGTCGAGACGAGCTCGGTGAACGGCTGGATCACGGTCGAGACCGAGGGCCTCGACCAGTGGCGGGTGCGCATCCGCGACGGGGCGTTGCGCGCGCTGTCCGAGGAGCAGTTCATCTCGGAGGGTGTCGCGGCGCTGGGGCGGCTGCTCACGGCGTACCACGATCGCGACCGTGAACTGCGGGACGAATTCTTCGACTTGAAACTGCCAGAGGGAAGCAAGCTGCCGGACGAGAACGGACTGCCCGGGGGGACCGAACCGGCGGCCGGCAGCGAGGAGGGAGGCCGGGATGGTCGATTCTGGTACTGAGCTGGGCGCCGATCTCGGGAAGCTGTGGCTGTGCGGCCGGGCGTACCTGCCGAAGATCGCCGACGCGTTCCTGGCCGGCAACGCGCGGGCCGACGGCACCGCGACGTACGACGGGGCCTTCTCGCGTACGGGAACTGTGGGCCCTGGTTATGAAGTGAGCGTGCCCGGCCCGGTGCAGCCGGCCTGGACGGCGGCCCGCGACGAGTTGCAGCGGGTGATGGGGCAGACCGCCACCAACATCTACGCGGCGAGCGACGCCCTGATCCGGGTGACCGATCTTTACGCTACGGCCGACGGATCGAGCGCCGAGCTCAGTCGCGAGATCTCGAAGTTCATGGACGGCACGCAGCTGCCGCCGGGCGCTTCGAACTACGTACCGGTCGAGCAGCCGGGCGATCGGCCCGCCGTGAAACAGCCGGGAGACTAGATGGCAGCCGGACCAGGCGCATACAAGTCGCCCGAGGAGATCGCGGCCGCGGCGAAGAACGTCGTCGAGGCCGCGGTCAAGATGCGCGGCGAACGGGAGCTGAGATTCGTCCCCGAGGGCCCGGGTCCCGACCGCTGGGCCGCGGGTGCGAACTCGGCGGACCGGTCGATCGTGGCCGGCAAGTACGGCGGTTACGCCGTCGACGCGAACGGCTACTACCTCGGCACCGACGCCGACTGGGCCAAGGTGCGTGCCGCGTACGCCTGGATCCCGGGCCTCTTCAGCGGACGGGTCGATCCCGATCCGATCCGGTTCCAGCCGTTGATCGACGGGATGGAGCAGACCGCTCTCACCATCCACGACGACGACCATTCGGTGGGGACGAGCCCGGTCGCACAGTACGTCGACGACGTGAGCCACCTGACGGCGGACTGGAAAGGCCCGGCCGCGGACCTGTTCCAGGCGAACTTCATCGGCCGGCTGAAGACAGCGGCCAAGAACCAGGCCTACATCGCCGGCGTGATGATGCACGCGATGATCGCCGAGCGGGACATCTTCGTGGCGGTCCGCAACGACCTGGTGAGCACGGCCGGCGACACGGTCAAGGCGATCGAGGCGATCGACGAGAAGAGCTCGGGCGGTCTCAAGACGTTCCTGACCGTCGCGGCCGCGGTCACCGCGCTGGTGGCCGGCATCGCGTCGATTCCGACCACCGGCGGCCTGCTGCTACCCGCGGCTATCCAGGCCGACCTGTGGATCATCTCGGGTGCCTCCGCGACCCTGGGGCTGGCGACGTTCCCGGACCACAACGGCCTCAAGCTGGCCGCCCCCACCGTCGACGGCGTGCTCAGCAACATGATCGACTCCCTCACCAGGATCGACGGTTACATCACCACGCACGAGAGCGACGTCAAGAGGTGCCTCGACAGGTGCACCTCGGTGCTGACCGGGCCGGAGCGCGACCTGCTGCTCCTGCCGCCCCAGCCCGGCATGGTCAGCGACACCGACGCCGAACTCAGAACCGATTTCATGCCGCCGTGACGGGGCCGCCCACCTGAGGGCCCCGCTCACTCGCCGTCGACGTAGACCTCGGTCCGGGCGTCGGCGGCGCCGGCGGGCAGCGGGTACTTCGTGCCGGTTGTGCACGAACTCGCTCCCGGCGGCACGCTCGAGCAGGTCGCGGTCAGCGCGACGCCGGCCCCGCCGACCAGCTTTCCGGCCTCGTCGCGGAAGATGATGTCGATGTACTTCCCGTCGACGGGCCGGTCGTAGGCGGAGGTCAGGTCGAAGGTGTACGTCGCCGAGTCGCCCTTCCGCTCGGTCCTGACCTTCGAGGCGGTGATCGCCGCGAAGTCCGGATAACCCTTCGGGTACCACGTTGAGGCGCCGACGTTCACCCGCAGCTTGGTCGCCCCGGCCGCGCTCACGTAGATCTGGCCGCCGAGCCCGGTCCTCGCCTGCGGCTGCGTGGCGTGCGCCTGGTATTTGCCGTGCTCGATCTGGTCGTCGATCGTCTTGCCGGACGCGTCGGTCAGCGCGATCGTCACGCTCGTCCCGGTGGCGATCCAGGCCTTGCTGCTGCTCTCGAGCACGATCCCGAAGCTGACCTGGGGACGCCCGGTGCCGTCCGTGATCTGCGACAGCCCCTGCTCGGCGACCCGGACCGAACCCCCGTCCGGCGCGGTCGTGCCGCTCACCGGCGCCGCGGCACTGGTCGTCGGCGCCGGGGTGGGCTCTTCCTTGTTGTCGTTCTGGCATCCCGCGACGCCCACCGCGAGCAGCACGCCGCCCACGAGAGGTCCCCACAACCAGCGGCGCATCCATAGCCCCCGATGTCAGTCGAGCGTCCAATTTAGCATCGCGGCCTCCCGCCCGTGCCCGGCCCGATTTGGGCGACGCAGGGCGTTTCCGCTGACCGGCGGGCTGAGGATCGCTTGCAGCGAGGACCCTGCCTCGCCGGCGGCGGGACAGGGTCCTGAAGGCCTCAGAACGCCGAATTCTCGATCAGGCGGTGACCAGCTCCGAGTCGGCCGAGCGGGCCGGCGGCCTCGGGGCCAGCAGACGCTCGGCCAGCGGCGCGAAGACGAGGCCGATCGCCGTCCACAGGATCAGCTGGGCGCCGACCGAGTAGAACCGGAACGCGAACAGCACGTCGGCCGGGAAGCCCGGGAACACGATCTTCCCGGACGGGTCGGTCAGCGGCGCCGGAGTCTCGGTCGCCTGGTGGAACTCCTTGTTCGCGGCCAGGTGCCCGACCGAGGGCAGGATCAGCATGACGATCCCGGTCGCGACGAGGAACACCGCCCCGGCGATCAGCGAAGCGTTCCAGTTGCCGAACCGCGGCTTCAGGCGCTTGCCCAGCCACACCGCCAGCACCAGGAACAACACGCTGGCGACGGTCATCAACAGGTAGAGCTCGCCGCGCTGGCGGATGGTGTCCTCGTGGCCGATGGCCGGCGGGTTGGCCGGGTACTTCGCGAACGGCACCAGGTACATGCTGAGGAAGCCGCCTCCGGCGACCAGCAGCGCCAGGCTGCGCGGCTTGAGGTTGCCGGAACGGCCCAGGTAGAGGGCGTACGCGATGGCGAAGAGCCCGCCCATGGCCGCGCCGAAGAAGATCAGCGCGACCCCTACGCCGACGTCGGCCTGGATCGTTCGGGAGAAGATGTCCGGGCCCTCGGCCGGCACCGTCATCCCGGCCGTCTTGTCGAGGGCGTCCTGAGCGGCGTTGCGGGCGCTCTCGAAGTCGATCGCCTTCTGGATCTGCGGCTCGGCGAAGATCCGGGCGAACACGAACGCGAGCAGCCCACCGATGGCGCCGGCGAGAACGCCGCGCCAGATGATGCGCTTTTCCATTGTCTCGGCCTGCTCCTCGAGCGTCAGTGGCAGGGGAAGCCGAGGAAGTGGCGGCCGTCGTGCACGAACTCGTGGACGTGCATGTCGCTGCCGAACACCGACCAGGCCCCCTGGTCGACGCCGATGAAGTAGTAGATCGCCAGCGCGATCAGTGCGGTGCCGGCCAGCCAGAGAACGGCGCGCGAGTTGGGGATGACCAGCGGGGTGGCCGCGGTCGTGGGCTGAGACATCGAGCTCATGAAAGCCTCCTTGGGGATCCTGCGTCCCTCGTTGCGGTTGGGCGTGGGCTCGGCGAAGTATCTGACTTGGCCGGCAACCTGACGGGCTGCCGGTTCACAGTGGCGCGACCGTGCTGGATCTTCCCCAGCTTCCTCACACCGACCCGAAGCTGACGCTAGCTGGGCCGGAAGCACGACGTCAACGTGAGCTCGCGTGTCGCGCAAGCGTGTCGGGCCAGAAAGCCCCACTCGTCATCAAAAGGCTCAGGTGGGCGGCCGGCACTTGAAGCGACACCCGAACGTGACGAGAAGTGGGCGACACGCCCGCCACACCATCTGGTGTGACCAATCTTCGGCCGGACCCACATATGGTGGGGCGGAGCCAGGCCCCGGCCGGCTAATCCACAAAGGACCGACGGGTTCCCGACATAGTCACCGCGCGAGGACCGTCGCCACCGGGCACACTGCGGCGGGGCCGCCCCGCCAGCCCGCGGCGGCTGACCGCGCTGGTGGTCGCCACTCTGGCGGCCGCCCTCGAGGCCGCCGTGGCCGACCGCACCACCAGCGAGCCGGCGCAGCGCTGCGGCGTGTCGCCGGCCGCCGCCAGCCAGCAGGCGACGGTGCTGCGCGGCGCCGGGCTGATCAGCACGCGCCGCGACGGCGGCGGGTCGAACGCCGGCCTCAGCCTGCCCGCTGGTCGGCCAGGATCAGGTCGTTCCGGAGGCGGGTGCGCTCGGCCCAGCGGGCCGCCGGAGGCACGGCCAGGCCGGTCAGGGCGAAGAAGGCGCCCACGGCCCACCAGCCGGGGACGCCCCAGCCGATGCACAGCGCGATGAGCAGGGCGGGACCGATCGCGATGCCCAGTCCCAGGCCCATGCCGAACAGGCCCTGATATTGGCCGATCGCGTGTGGGGGCGCGAGCAGGAACGATACCTCGAAACCGCCCGCGGCGTGCCAGATCTCGCCGATCGTGTGCACGACCACGGCGCCGAGCAACATGGCGACGGCGAGCGGGCCGGGGAACCCGGGCAGCAGGGAGATCGCCACGCACGAGAGAAGGAAGGCGATCCCGGCGCGGCGGAAGGCGTCGGCGCCGGCTCGCAGCGTGGAGATCCGCTTGCTCGCGCGGACCTGGAAGAGCACGACGATGGCCGTGTTCACCAGCATCACCGCCGAGATCGACCAGCGCGGGGCGTCGGTCCGGCCGATCAGCCACAGCGGCACGGCGGCCGTGAGCACCCGGTACTGGATGGCCATCAGGCCGTCGAGCGCGGTCAGCAGAAGATAGGGGCGGTCACGCAGGGCCATCCACTTCGGACCGCCGACGGCCGGTATCGTCGGCACGGCCGGCAGGATCATGATCAGTACGGCGCAGGCGGCGTACGAGACGGCGCTGCCGGAGATGAGCAGCAGATAGGACGTTCGCGTGTCGACCTGGATTCCCCAGCCCGCGAACAGGGCGCCGCCCGCGATGCCGAGGTTGGTGACCGCCCGCAGGTAACCGCGGAACTCGGCCGGGCGCTCCCCGCCGTACTTCTGGATCAACGGGCTTCGCGCGGCCGGTCCCGAGGTCTGGGCGGCGCCAGCCAGCGCGGCGAACAGCACGAACGACAGGAATCCGTGCGCCAGGCAGAGCCCGCCCATGGCAACGGCCCCGAGCAGTAAGGTGACCGCGTAGACGTTGCGCGCTCCCCTCCGGTCGGCCAGCGCCCCCACCGGGATCCCGGCGGCCAGGCCCGCACCGCCGGCGATGGTGAGCCCGAGGCCGATCTGGGCGGCCGGCAGGTGCACCACGCGGGTGAAGTAGAGGACACCGGCGGCCAGATAGATGCCGTATCCGAGCATGTTGACCAGCGTGGCGACCGCGAGCAGGCGGGCCGGGCCCTTCTCGGGGAGAACTGACGGCATGCAACGTTCCTTCCGATGGCGCGATACAGGGCTCGCCGGGGAGGCTACGACCTTCCCGGCGATCCCGCGTCCCTATTCGACAGTGAAGCGGACGCCCGAGGTGAGCTCCAGCGCGAGCCGTTGGGCCTGGGCCGGACTGTCCGCGCCGACGACGATCAGCCCCACCCGGTCGCCGGAGCGCCGCACGGCGGGAACCACGTCCCCCGGCCCGACCGCGAGTTCGGCGTGCAGCACCGCCGGATGGGCGACGACGTCGTCCCAGCCCTCGACGGACAGCACGCGGCCGGGCGGCGGGGTGAGATAGCGGACGGCCGCGCCCCGCGTCGGCCGCAGCGAGGCGTGGCCGTTCACGCGGCCCAGGAGGTCGTCGAAGACCAGGCCGAACAGCTCCAGGCCGGGAATGGCGTACTCGACCATCGCGTGGATCCAGTCGCCGCCGAACCGCCCGTGCACCTCGCCGAGCACGATGCCGTCGGGGGTGAGCCACAGCTCGACGTGGAAGCCGCCGGTCCGCAACCCCACCGTCGTCAGGGCCGCGCCGACCTGACGCTCGATCTCGCGCCGGTCCTCCTCGGCCAGCTCGGCCGGCAGCACGTGCCCGATCTCGACGAAGTAGGGCAGCGGCGTCTTCTCCTTGGCGGTGATCGCGAGGACGGTCGGAACGCCGCCCAGGAACACCCCCTCGACACTGAACTCGCTTCCCTCGACGAACTCCTCGGCCAGGAAGAGCGCGGGGTCGGGCAGCAGCGCCAGCGCCGCCGGGAGGTCGGCCGGGCCGGCGACGATGCTGACCCCCACGCTCCCCATGGCATCGCGCGGCTTGATGATCCACGGGCCGGTGGACTCCCCGAGGAAGGCGATCGCGTCCTGCGCGCTCGCGCAGAGACGCACCGCCGGCTGGGCGAAGCCCGCGGCGGCCAACGTGGCGCGGCAGAGGTCCTTCGCGCGGGCCCGGCGGACGGCCTCGGGCGGGTTGCCCCGCACCTGTACGGCCTCGGCGGTCTCGGCCGCCTCGACCTGTGCCATCTCGTGCAGGCCGAAGACCGCGTCGATGCGTTCGCCCTCGGCCACCCGGTATTTGGCCCAGTCGGCGGTCTCGCCCGGATGGCTCAGGTCGACCTCGGAGACGGCGTCCGCCAGCTCGACGATCGACGGCGTCTCGGCGAGCACCGACGCCCGGTTGGTGATGTGCGTGCGGAGGCCGCGCGAGCGGGCCTGGATCAGGGCCCGGGTCGCCAGGTCGACGTTCGTCGGCAACGGCCGCGCGCCACCGACGAACAGCAGGGTGGGAGAGCCTTGTTCGTCAGTCATCGGCGCATTCCTTCGGGACTTGGAGGGACGGATATCGGAGGAAGGTGCTGGTGGATGCCGGCCGGGCACCGCACAGAACTCGCCTACCCGATCATCTCCGCGGCGAGGAACTCGCGCAGAGCATCGGCGACCTGCCCCGGCGCCTCCTCCGGCAGGTAGTGATCGGCCGGCAACGCGGCGCCGGAAACGGTCCGGGCGTAATCCCGCCAGACCTCGAGCACGTCGTACGACCTCCCGACGAAGCTGTGCTCACCCCACAACGCGAGCAGCGGGGCCTCCACGACGTTGCCCGCCACGGCATCCGCGGAGTCGTGCACGAGATCGATTCCGGCCGCCGCGCGGTAGTCCGCGCAGGAGGCGGCGATGGCGGCCGGATCGGAGTAGCAGCGGACGTATTCGGCGACCGCGGCCGGATCGAACTCCGCGCCGCCGTGATGGCGGGCCCGCATCCGAGTGGTGATCCAGTATTCGGGGTCGTTGCCGATGAGCCGTTCGGGGATGCCGTGACCGGCCGCGAGGAAGAACCAGTGGAAGTAGCCGAGGCCGAAGTCCTTGTCGGCATGGTCGAGGGCGTGCCGCGTCGGGACGATGTCGAGCACGGCCAGCGCCGTGACCGCGCCCGGAGCGTCGAGGGCGAGGCGGTGCGCGACCCGGCCGCCGCGGTCGTGGCCGGCCACCGCGAACCGGTCGAATCCGAGCGCCGCCATCACCCCGAGCTGGTCGGCCGCCATGGCGCGCTTGGCGTACTCCGGGTCGCCGTCGCTGCTGGCGGGTTTGTCGCTGTCGCCGTAGCCCCGCAGGTCGGTGAGGACGACCGTATGCTCGGCGAGCAGCAGCGGCGCGACCCGGTGCCAGATCACGTGCGTCTGGGGATAGCCGTGCAGCAGCAGCAGCGGCGGACCGTCGCCACCGACCGCGCAGTTGATGCCGACCCCGTCGACGTCGATCCGGCGGTAGGTGAACGACGGCGGCAGAGGAATGCTCACGAGCGGCCCGCACGGACGGCGTCGGCGACCGCGGTACCGAGCCCGACGGTGGTGCCGGAGCCGCCGAGGTCCGGGGTGAGGGTGTCGCCGCCTCGCGCGACGACGTCCTCGACCGCGGCGAGCACCGCCGCACCGGCGGCGTGTTCGCCGAGATGATCGAGCATCATCGAGGCGCACCAGATCTGGCCGGTCGGGTTCGCGATGCCCATGCCCGCGATGTCGGGCGCCGAGCCGTGGACGGGCTCGAACAGGCTGGGGAAGGCGCGCCCGGGGTTGATATTGGCGCTCGGTGCGATGCCGATCGTCCCGGTGCAGGCCGGGCCGAGGTCGGAGAGGATGTCACCGAACAGGTTGCTGGCCACCACCACATCGAACCGGTCCGGGTGCATCACGAAGTTGGCGGCCAGGATGTCGATGTGGAACTTGTCGACCGTGACGTCGGGGTAGCGGGTGGCCATCTCGGCCACCCGCTCGTCCCAGTACGGCATGGTGATCGAGATGCCGTTGCTCTTCGTCGCCGACGTGAGGTGCTTGCGCGGGCGGCTCCGGGCCAGCTCGAACGCGTAGCGCAGGATCCGGTCGACCCCGGTCCGGGTCATGACGGTCTCCTGCACGACGGTCTCCCGGTCGGTGCCCTCGAACATCCTCCCGCCGATGCTGGAGTATTCGCCCTCGGTGTTCTCCCGGACGACGACGATGTCGATCTCGCCCGCGGCCCGGCCGGCCAGCGGACTCGACACGCCACGCAGCAGCCTCGCCGGCCGCAACGAGACGTACTGGTCGAAGCGCCGGCGGAACTGCAGCAGACTCCCCCACAGCGAGATGTGGTCGGGCACGACCTCGGGCCAGCCGACAGCGCCGAAGAACAACGCGTCGAAACCGCGGAGCTGCTCGAACCAGTCGCCGGGCAGCATCGCGCCGTGCCGCTGGTAGTAGCCGGCACAGGCGAAGTCGAACTCGACCGGCTCGATCCGGAAGTCGAAGACCTCGGCGGCCGCGGCCAGCACCCGCAACCCCTCGGGGACGACCTCCGTACCGATCCCGTCGCCCGCGATGACGGCGATCCGATGCGAAGTGGTCATTCCTCAACCCTCATGCCGGCGCCACTGTCAGACACCGGCGTCCGCCGCGGCCGGCTCGCGCCGGCGCAGCGTGGTGAGCAGCTCGCAGAACTCCTTGATCTCGACCGCCGTCATGTTCGCCCGCAGCATCAGGCGGAGTCCCGCCCGGCCGCGGCCGACGATCGGGAAGAAGACCGGCGGGGCCGAGAAGCCGGCCCGCAGCAGGTCCTGTGACAGCGCGACGGTCGCCTCCTCGGAGCCGACCTGGACGAACCGGATCGGCAGGCCGTCACCACGCTCGGGCGTCTCGACCAGACTGTCGAACAGAGCGATGTTGGCCTGCAGCCGGTCCTGCAGCTCGGTCAGCTCGGCGGAGGCGTGCAGCTCGGCCGAGGCCAGGAGGGCGCCCAGGCCGGCCGTGTTGATGCGCTGCGACCACATCAGCGGGCCGGCGCTGCGCAGCGCGGTGTCGAACCGCATCTGCGAGCCACGGCGACCGAGGAAGATCGCGCCCCCGGACGCCCCGAAGCCCTTGTTCAGCGAGGTGATGATCAACGTACGGTCGTTGATGCCGCCCATCGCCTCCAGCACGACGCCGCGCCCGCGCTGCCCGACGGTGGAGATGCCGTGCGCCTCGTCGAGCAGCAGGAACAGGCCGTACTTCTCCTGCAGGCGCAGGAGCTCGGGCATCGGGGCCTGGCCACCGATGCTGTACACGCCGTCACCCACGTACGCGACCTGCCGGTGCCGCTTGCACAGGTCTTCCAGCGCGTCGATGTCGTTGTGCGGGATCGTGGTGATCTCGGCCTCGTCGGCCACGTTCGGCTTCATCGCGTTCAGACAGAAGTGCGCGCTCTTGTCGAACACCATCAGGGGCGGCACGTCGTCGGTGAACAGGCCCGAGGCGACCAGCGGCAGGCTCGTCCAGGCGGCGGTGGCGCAGGAGTTGACGGTGACGGCCTCGACGTCGAAAAGCTCAGACAGCGCGATCTCGGCGTCGCGGAGCACGCCGAACCGCATGGTGCGGCGTGAGGAGGACGTGTTGAGCGATCCCTCGGAGAGCAGGGCCTCGGCCGCCGCCTGGACCAGGCGAGGGTGCGTGTCCAGGCCGAGGTAGGAGTAGGACGCCATGTTGACGAACTCGTGGCCGTCGGCGAGCACGCGGTGCCGGCCGTCGCCGAGCCCGGCGACCACGAGGTCGAACAGGCCCGCGTCGCGGGTGACGTTCCAGAAGTCGGCACTGATCCGCGTGGACTTCTTGATGTTGAGAAACTGATGCATGCGATCTCTATCTCGTTCGTGATGGGAATCAGGAGTGCGCGCGCGAGGAGCGGTCACGCCGGTACCGCCACCGGCTCCGGCCACGCTTCGGACACGGTCGACGGCCG
This sequence comes from Actinoplanes sp. NPDC051411, assembly GCF_040682075.1. Taxonomy (NCBI): domain Bacteria; kingdom Bacillati; phylum Actinomycetota; class Actinomycetes; order Micromonosporales; family Micromonosporaceae; genus Actinoplanes; species Actinoplanes sp. NPDC051411. Next base: position 95,845 of record NZ_JBFBAD010000012.1, read on the forward strand.
GGTCGTGTGGCGGATGCCCGCGCTGCGGTAGAGGCTGTCGTGGATCCCGTCGGCGATCAGCAGCCCCTCCAGGTCACGCCGGATCTTGGCGATCGGCGAGTCCGCCTGGTATCCGGCGGCCCCGAGCAGCAGCCCGAGCTCGGCGGCGGCGTGGTGGGCGGCGTCGATGCCGTGCGCTTTCATCTCCCAGCCCCACTGCTCGGCCCGGTCGGTTCCGGAGTGGGCGAGGTGTGCGGCCATGGCCGTGCCCAGAAGCGCGGTCACCAGCTGGGCGTGCGTCCGGCCGAGGGTGACCAGCGCGGAGTCGCGCAGGCGGGGCACGTCCCCACTGGCCTGCCGGTCGGTGAGGCTGGCGGTGACGAGGTCGAACACGGCCGCGGCGGCGCCGATCCCGGTGGCGGTGACCAGTGACCGGTAGGAGGCGAAGTGCTTGCGCAGCAGGAACATTCCGTCTCCGCGCAGGACGTCGCGTTCGGGGTCGACCGCCACGTCGTCCAGGTCGAGGATGCCCCACGTCCAGCCGGCCACGCCGGTCGGGGCCAGCGGCTGGCGGCGTATGCCGGGCGCGGCGGCGTCGATCGCCGCGGCGGCCAGCTTGCCGGCCGGGTCCTGGAAGAAGACCACGAAGACCGAGGCCTCGGTGAGCCGGCTGATCCACTTCTTGCGGCCGCTGACCAGCCATGTCCCGCCCGGCCCGAGCGTGGCCCGGGTGCGCGCGGCGGCGGGACGGGAACCGCCGTGCGGTTCGGTGATGGCGACGCCGGCCAGCTCGCCGGCCGCGACGCGCGGCACCCACCGGTGGCGGATCGTGGGGTGGCCGTGTTCGTCGATCAGTTCGCCGTGGCCGAGGGTCACCGCGTCACGCAGGTCGATGTCGCGGTAGCCGCAGATGAACTGGGCCAGAACCGCGTACAGCGGCGGGTGGGTCCGGGTGACCAGGAAGCCGCGCTCGACCATCGCCCGCCGGACGGCCTGCAGCCGGCGGGAGCGCTCGGCCCCGGACGGCAGGTCGATCGGGTGGGTGGTGAGCACCTCGTCCAGTTCGGTCTCCATGGCGGCCAGCTGATCCCAGTCGACCCGGTCGGCCGGATCGAGGACCGGACGCACCGACCGGAGCCAGGCACCGCTCCCGCCACCAGTCATGATCGCTTCCCCGGGCCCGCGCCCGTCCTGCGCCCGCATCAGGTCGACACCGGCAACATCGAGGTTTCCGTGAGACACGTTCACCAACCCATCCCCCGTTCTGTGATTGGCCGTAATTGATTGCCATCGCTGAGGTTTCCATCGCTCCAGATCCGCGTCAAGACCCTTGGTTTGCCATCAGCGAAGTTCACCGAAAGTCAATGCGGCGACCGTCGCAAATGGTTATCGTGAGTTTTTAACGGGTTGACAGGGCAGCGCGGATATTTCGCCGGAGATAAACAACGTTGACGCACCTGACCGGCATCGGGCATGCCGGTTCCGGAGGGGTCGATGGACGAGTTGATCTAGTGGGCGGATTCCTCGTTCAAAGGATCTCGGGTAACTTTGAGTAACATCAGGCGGCCTTGAGCGGGCAGGCATCCAACCGGTGGCTCAGCGTCGAACAATTGCCGCGGCCAAGCGGTGTCGACGGCCTCAAATACCTGGTCAGGAACCCTATGGTTCCTCGGCCGCCGGCGTCGGCGAACTCGCCGGACAGTCCCGGTGGCCGCCCGAGCGGCCTGTTCGAGCTGTTCACCAAAACAATCTCAGACACGCTGGAAGAGCCCCGCCACGAGTCGGCGAATGTCCGTAAAAGAAAATCGTCCGGACGGTGACTTTCGACACGCCGGCGAGTGCCGGTCGAGGTCCTCGGGACGGCGAAAGGAGTTTCAAGTCACAGATCGTCGGGAGACGGCGCTTTCGTTGTCCGAGAATGGACGACGACCGGGGAAATGCCGCCGCATTTCGCGGAGATCTACGATGCGCCGGTGCCGAAAGAAATGATCTCCCGGATCACCGGCGACGTCGCGGCGAATTCCTCAGATCCGGGGTGCCGGCACGGTGAACACGCCGGTCACCCTCGTACGCCGGTTGATGCCGTAGTTGAGGACGGCGCCCGCGCCGTCGGGCAGCGCGCGGACATCGGTGCCGGCGTAGCCCTGCGGAGTGACGAAGACGCCCCAGCTCGCCACCCACTCGCCGAGCTCGCCGGTCTCCGGGTCGACGACCGGCTCGGCGCGCGGACGCACCCGGCGCTGCACGATCGCGCCACCGCCGGCCGTGTCGGCCGCGGCAGCCGCCAGCGCCGCCGCCCACTCCCGGTCGGTGCTCTCCCAGCCGACCACGATGCCCGCACCGCCGCACTCGCGCAGCGGTTTGAGGATCAGCGACTCCCGTTCGGCCCGGCAGGCGTCGACCAGACCCGTGTCTCCTCTGATCAGCCGGGTCCACGGCAGCAGGCGCGAGAGCAGGTCGCGCTCGGACCCGGTGAGAAGTTCCCGCGGGGCCGCGGAGAGCAGGGCCAGCGCCCCCTTGTTGGAATAGAGCGAGCTGTCCATCGGGGTGAACAGCAGCAGACGGTCCTCCTCGTGGGCCCGGAACAGAAGCTCGGCCCGGCCGGCGGCCGCCGGATCGTCGAGCAGGTCGTCGACGGTGAAGAAGCGCAGCACGGCGCGGACCGGGCGACCGGCGACGATGACCGTCCCGGCCGCCTCGGTCACGTCGGACAGCTCGGCCAGGTGCAGGTCGACTCCGTAGTGGGGCAGCGATTCCCGGACCGCCTCGATCAGGCGCCGATAGCGGCCGAGGCCGCCGGCCGCGCAGACCAGCGCGACGGGCAGCGGTTCGCCGGCCGGGGCGACCGACGCCCGCAAGGCGTGGGCGAGTCTCTCGGACGTGTCCACATAGGACAGGTGGTGCCGCACCGCGAACGCTCCGAACCGGGGATGCCGCAGGAGAGCGCGCTGAAGCTCGGCCCGGTCGGTGCCGCCGAGATCGCTGGCGACGTTGAACTCGAGCAGGCGGAACCCGGTGCCGTCGTGATAGAGATCGGCCCGGCCGTAGCGACTGCCGGGCCCGGTGGCGAAGCGGCGCAGAATCTCACCGCGGCGCCCGGTGATGCCGAGCGCGGCGCAGTAGGCCTCCCGGTCACCGTCGAACAGCCGCCGGGGCAGATCGGTCAGCAGGTCGAAGAAGGCGAGCACGTCGTCGGCGGCCCCGAGCAGGTCGTCCTCGTCGACGAACATCGGCCGGCTGAGCAGATGCTCGCGCCAGCAGGCCGCGTAGGCGGGTGGCAGATCGGCCTCCCGCAGCGCGTTTCGGAGCGGCTCGGCCGACCGGTTGAACTCGTCGGTGACGCGGGCCGCCGCGCCGGCCCGCGCGGTGATCGTCATAGCTTGACCGCCCGGACGGCGCTCGACCACGGCTCCTCCTCGAGGTGGGTGAGGTCGGGGCTGGCGCCGAGCCGGCGCGCGGCGGCGGAAACCAGGCGGTGGAACGGCACGACGCCGACCAGGGGGCGGACCAGCGGAGGCACGGCCGCGAACGGCAGGTCGGCGGCCTCGTCGGCCGCACTGACGAAACTGCGCGCGCCGATGGCGCTCAACAACCCGAGCAGGGCGTCGGTGCGGCCGCCGTCGGCCTGTTCCGGCCGGATGACGTACGCGACGGTGCTCGCCCGGAACACCGCCGGCGTCCCGTGCAGAGCGAACTCGGAGTGCATACCCTCGGCCCAGCGGTACGTGCCCTCCTTGATCTTGAGGGCGGCCTCCTCGGCGGTGATCGCGTCGAGGCCGGTGCCGGTCAGCAGCGCGGGGTCGGGCCCACTGCCGGCCAGAGCGTCCACGGCGGCCTCGGCGAGCGGAAGGTCGAGGGTGCGGCGCAACGCGTCCGGCACCGCCGCCAGGCCCCGGCCGAGCGGAGCCGCCGCGTCGCCGAGCAAGCTGACGACGAGCCGGCCGAGAACCGCGAGCCCGGTGACATAGGAGACGGTGTGGGTGCTCGCCCGCTCCTGCGGGCAGGTGCGGAGCACCGTGCCGGCGACCGGCTCGGCCGGTCCGGCCCCGGTGACCGCGATCGTCGCCGCACCCGCCTCGGCCGCCTTGCGCAGCACCTCGTTCGGGTAGATCTTGGTGCCACGGTGACTCACCACCACGATCTGGTCGGCGGCCGAGATCACGCCGGTCAGCGCGAGATCGTGCGCGTCGAGTGCGGCGGTGTGGACGCGGCCGCCACTGAGTTCCCGCACCCACGCCGCGGCGACCCGGCAGGCGTGCAACGAGGTGCCGATGCCGGTGAACAGCACGGGCCGGGCCGGGTCGAGGCGGGGCACCGGGCCGGCCGCGAGTACGGCACGGACCGCGTCGGGCTGTTCGGCGACGTGCTGGTCGAAGGCTGTGGTGGTCACGGTCGTCCTTCCTGGAGGCAGCGCTCGATGTTGTCGTCGTAGAAGCGCTGGTACACCTCCAAGTCAATCAGCTCGCCGTGTTTGTAGCCGATCCGGGCGATCGCGCCGCCGCGTTCGTAGCCGAGACGCTCGAGCATCCGGATCGACACCTTGTTGGTCGAGGTCGCCAGCCCCAGCACGGTGGTGAAGCCGGCCTCCCCGGCGTAGTCGGTCAGCCATGCGCAGACTGCCGGCCCGACGCCGGCACCCTGGCTGTCCGGTGCCACATAGACGGACACCTCGGCGCTGACCCGGTAACCGCCGCGCGAGGCGAACGGGCTCAGGCAGCCGTACGCGACGAGCCGCCCGCCCCGCTCGGCGCCGACCGCGACATAGCGCCGCTCGTCGTGGTGGGCGAGCCAGTCCGCCATCGCCTCGACCGTCTTCTCCTCGGTGTCGAGCGTCGCGACGGTGTGGCGTACGGCGTGGTTGTAGATGCCGGTGACCGCCGGCAGATCCGCCTCGGTGAGTGGCCGGATTCTCATACCAGTACCCCTTTGAGCAGTCCGTGCCGGGCGAAGGCGGCCCGGACCCGGTCGTTGTCGAGTGCGCCGAGTTCGGTGAAGTAGCGGACGGTCTGGCTCGCCGTCTCCTGGGCGTACGCGGTGACGACCGGCGCCGGGAAGGTCTCGGCGAGCACCTGTTCGACATCGTCCGGCCGCAGCCCGTAGGCCAGCAGCTCACCGCGCAGGCTGGGCAGGTCGGGCCGGACGAAAGCCATGATCAGCTCGGGCACCAGCTCGGCCACCTGGTCGCGAAGCACCGGGTCGAGCTGACCCCAGAGCACGCGCAGGAACGCGGCGAAGTAGACGTGGTGCCGTCCCTCGTCGAGCGCGTGGTCCCGGATGGACTCCCGCAGCGCCGGTGTGATGCGGGCGTCGGTGCTGCCCTCGGCGAGCGTGGCCGAGATCAGAGTCTCCGAGCAGATCACGAACATGATCTCCACCAGCGGCGCGAGACGGGAACCGGCCCGCTCCCGGATCTCTGCCAGTCGGTTCAGGAAGTACGGGTGGTCACCGAGGCGCGGCACGATCCCGGTGGCCTGGCGGATCTGCCGGATCAGGTCGGCCGAGAACAGCGCGTGGTACGCCTCGTCGCAGTAGATCTTGTAGGCGTCGAACCGCATGTCCTCGTGCACCCGGGCGCCGAGCGTGTCATGCGCGATGCCGAGCGCGGTGCGGTTGACGACCAGGTGCTCCAGCTTCGCCGTGAAGTCCAGATAGCGGTACGCGTGCTGGGTGAGCACCTCGTCGAACTGGTGTGGCGGCAGGCCCTGGACGAGCGGGTGCCGCGCGATCGGCACGAGTTCGGGCGGGAACAGCTCCGCGGCGGTCACCTCGGCCAGCGTCCGGCGCGGCATGCGGCGGACCGCCGAGCGCTCGAACCAGGTGGCGAACGGGCTGCGGTAGGGCGGCGGCTCACCGTCCACGGACGGCGCGGTCGCGTCGTCGCGCAGCAGCGACCGGAGCGGGCAGACGACGACTGCGGAGCAGCCCACGAAGAGTCCGACGGTTCCGCACATCAGCGGTCACCGGCGGGCGCGGCGACCCGGCGCCGGTAGACGCCCACGCCCTCGGACGTCGCGAAGGTCCGCTGGACGTCGTAGTGCTCGTCCAGGTGGGCGTGGAACTTGGCGTACTGCCGCCGGTTGTTGGCGACCCGGCCGTCGAAGTAGCCGTTGGTGGTCAGGTTTTCCAGCAGCATGTTGTGCGCGACCAGCACACCGCCCGGGCGCAGCCGCGGGGTGGTCGCCGCCATGATCGGGTAGTAGATCGCCTTGTCGGTCAGATCCTCCGGGGCGCCGGTGCGGGGCCCCTCGGCGTCGAGGACGCACAGGTCGAGCTCGGGCAGCCCGGGCCCGTCGGCGATGGCGTCGGCGACGCGGAACTCGACCCCGCCGGCCAGCCCCAGTGCCTCGATGTTGTGCCGGGCCAGCTCCATCGTCGACTCGTCGATGTCGATGAGCACGGCGCGGCCGCCGGCCGCCTGGATGCCGGGCAGCGCCCAGACCGCCCAGTATCCGTAGTAGGAGCCGGGGAAGGCCGTGTGCCGGGGCGCGAGCAGGTGGGCCAGGGCGAAGAGCAGCCGTGCCTCCTCGGGGAAGATGTAGGTCGTCCGGCCGCCGTGCGCGAACTGCTCGTCGATCCGCCGGCGGATCCCGGTGAATTCCCGCTCCGGGTACCGCGTCGACTCGATCACGCCCGCGTCGCGCAGCGTGCGCAGGCAGCGGTCGACGTACGCCGTCTCGTCCACCGGAAACCGGCTGGAGAGGTTGAGCTGGTCCTCGGTGAGCCCGAGTCCTTCGGCGGTGACGGCACCGGAGTTGATCCACCGGCAGTAGCCGGCCCGGTCGAGGGATCCTCGCAGGAACGCCCGGTATTCGCGGTATCCGCGGAGGGCGTGGTCAATCTGGTCGTACGCCGTCCCGGCCGCGATGCCGGGGACAATCGTGCCAGCACTCATTGATCTAGCCTCTCTGTGCGGGAGTGATCGTTCAGATCTGCCGAGCGGTCTCTCCGTAGACAGTGGCGCCGGCCCGTCGGCCGAGCATGATGAGCAGGGCCGCACCGGCCGACAGGGCGAGCAGCACCCACCAGAGCAGGGCCGGGTCGTGGCCGATCAGGACGGCCGCGCCGGCCGGCGCGAGCGCCCCGGCGGCACCGATGAAGACCTGGTTGAAGGCGAGATAGCTGCCCCGCTCGTGTTCCGGAGCCAGGGTGGTGAGCAGCACCATGACCGCCTGCGAGGAGAGCAGTTCGCCGATCGTGTAGACCGCCATCCCGGCGATCAGGGCCGCTATCGCCCCGGCCACCGGCAGGGCGCCGGCGGTGAGCAGCGCGATCATCAGGCCGCCGTGCAGGGCGGCACCGATCGCGGCCACCGCGGACGGGGGCCGCTTCTCGACCCGGTGCGCGAGCGGGAGTTGCAGGAGGGCGAGGACGGCGGTGTTCACGGTGAACAGCACGCTGACCGTCCACGATGGAAGGCTCAGGTCCTCGACCAGCACCACCGGCAGGGCCACCTCGACGCCGAGTGCGAGCGTCCAGAGCACGGCGCCGACCGCGACCACCGCTCCGAACGGGCGGTCGCGCCAGGGCCGCGCCCTCCGGGCCTCCGGGCGGTCCGGCGCGGCCGTCCGAGCCGGTACGCGCAACGGCAGGTAACAGGCGGCCGCGACGAAGAAGCTGACCGCGTTGATGGCACCGAGCAGCCAGTACCGGCCGTGCAGGGCGGTGAGGGCGAGGCCGGCGAGCACCGCGCCGGCGCCGAACCCGGCGTTGAACAGCACCCGCGAGAGGGCCAGCCAGCGGCTGCGCTGGCCTTCACCGGCGAGCGCGGCCGCCAGCGCCGGGGTGCCCGCCTGCTCGGCCCGGTTGCCGAGCGCGATGACGGCGCTGAGCAGCAGGAAGACCACGAAGCTGGTGGTCGCCAGGTAGCCGAGGTAGGCCAGGCCGCGCAGCACCGCGGCGGCGATCAGCACCGGACGCGGGCCGAACCGGTCGGCCAGGCCGCCGACCGCCGGCAGAAGAGGCAACGTGGCCAGCGCCGACACCGTCAGGCCGAGGCCGATCCGGGCCAGCGACATCCCGAGCACGGCGTGCAGGAACAGCAGCATGAACGGGTAGTAGAAGCCGGTGCCGACGGCGTTGATGAGCCCGGCGGCGGTGAAGCCACCGAGGCCGGGACCGCGCGGCAGCCAGGCCCGTACGCCGCTCATCGGCCGGCCGCCGGCTCGTCCCGGAGCACCACGCTGAGCTGGCCGATGGCGGCGTCCGCCCAGCGGGCGGCCTCGACCGGCGTGCCGGCGGTGACCACCAGGTGGCCGAGCACGTCGGCGTTGCTGCGCGCGGGCCGCACCGGGGTCCCCGGGGCGAGGTAGGTCGTGAGCTCCACGACCCCGGGGATCCGTTCGGCGAGGTCGGTGCCGAGGATCTCGCCGAGGACGCCGGCCGACGGGGCGGTCAGATAACGCGAGGCGGCCGCCCGGTGGCGCGTGACCCGCAGGTCGGGGATCAGTCCACAGTGCATGCGCAGCAGTTCGCGGGGCAGGTCGAGCCCGGTGCTCTCGCGGATGACACGGCCGATCTGGGCGCCGCCGAGCCGCGCGTTGATCTCGATCAGCTTCGGGCCGTCGGCGGTCACTTTGAGCTCGACGTGGGTCGCGCCGAAATCGTGGCCGATGGCGTCCAGGGCGGCCAGCGCGACCCGGACGCACTCGTCGCGGACGTCGGCCGGCAACGACGAGGGGAAGGTCTCGCCGGTCTCGGCGAACCAGGGATGCCGGTCGAGGCCCTTGTCGGTGACGCCGATGACGTGCCGTTCCCCGGCGACCATGATTGATTCGACGCTGACCTCGTAACCGATCAGGTATTCCTCGACCAGCACGCCGGCCGGCTTGGCCAGGCCACGGAAGTCGGTGGTGGTGGCCGTGAGCGTGGCGAAGTGGGCGCTGACCTCGGCCGGTGTGCGGCAGAGCTGGACCCCGATGCTGGCCGCCTCGGTCATCGGCTTGACCACGCACGGGTAGCCGACGCTCCCGGCCGCGGCGAGCGCCTCGGAGTCGGTGCGCGCGTGCACCGCGCGGGGCGCGGGGATGCCGGCCTCGGCGCAGACCCGGCGGGTGCGCCGCTTGTCGCGGGCGTTACGGGCGGCCGCCGGGTCGAGGCCGGGCAGGCCGAACATGTGGGCGACGTCGGCCGCCACGGTCACGTAATAGTCGATGATGGCCATGAGGCCGGCGATCCGGCCGGTCTCGTGGTGCTTGCCCAGCGCCTCGGCCACCGTGGTGCTGTCGGTGGTGTCGGCGAGGACGAGATCGTCGATGTGCTCCTCGAAGGCGGCCGTCGAGCCGGAGGCGTCGGCATAGCGGCCGAAGTCGTCGGTGACGAAGACGGTGCGCAGACCGAGGTCGTGAGCGATCCGCAGCGGTTCCAGCCCGAAGCCGCCGCGGCCGCTCTCCACCAGCACGAAGTCGGTGCGGTCAGTCATCTGAGCTCCCGGGTTCGGCGCCGGCGCCCGGCACCGGCAGCAGGTACGCGATCTGGTCGTCGGCCAGGCAGCCCCGCGAACGCTTGGCTTCCTCGCTGCCCATGCCGTAGTGGATGCCGGTGATGCCGAGCCCGGGCGCGGCCTCGGCCGGGCGGTAGTAGAGCACCTCGAAGTAGAGCGGCAGCGATCCCTGGTAGTCGTAGTCGAAACCGGCCTGACGGGCGTACCACTGATCCTGGTGCCGCAGCAGCGTGCCGAAACCGCGGACCTCGCCGTCGCCGTAGGCGAGGCAGACCTGCAGGTCGTCGCCGAAGGCGGCGAGCATCTCGTGCAGCGTCGCGGCGGTCTGGTCGGCCGTCCAGGACAGGCCGTACTTCCGCATGAGTTGCTCCTCCAGCGCCCCCAGCCGGGGGATCAGGCCGGGATCGAGCGGGACGATCCGGGTCGTGACACCCGCCGCGGCCACGTGCCGCCGTTCGGCGAGGACACGACGGCGGCGCTTGGGCGAGAGCCGGCGCAGCAGGCCGTCGAATCCGTCCGTCTCGATCGGCAGTCGGCTGTAGCGGCCGGACTGGTGGGCGAGGTATCCGCGCCCGTCGAGCACCCGCCGCAACAGGACGTCCCGTTCGTCGACGAAGGGGAAGGCGACCGACCGGGCACCGGACTCGGCGGCGATCCGCTCGGCCCGCGAGACCAGGCCGGTGACCAGTTCGGCCGCCCGGGCCTCGGTGAGCCCGGCGCGGCGCAGCACCCGGCTGCGGCCCATGTGCCGGCCACCGCAGACCAGGCTGGGCAGCAGCCGGCCGGCCGGGCCGAGGGCGGCCAGGACGTCGCGGGCGCCGGGCCGGTCCTGCTCGGCGCTGAAGCCGAGCAGGGTGTCCGGCCGGCCGAGCACCCACGGGGATTCCTCGGTGGCCAGCGCGGTCGCCAGCGCGGCGACCGGGCCGTCGGGGCCGTCGCAGAGCAGGTAGCGCATCCGCGCGCCGGCGGTGCGTTCGGCGACCTCCAGCCACCGGGAACCGAGAAACACGTCGTCGGGGCCGACCAGCTCGTCCCAGCCCTGCCGGACGGCGTCCTGGGCACGGTCGACCTCGCTCAGACCTGAGGGGGCGCGCGTCACCATGACGTCTCGTACTCCTGGATTTCCGTCGTGAATGAGACAGGGACCCCGCCGGAGCGGGCTCGGCGATCGGATGGGCGGATCCCTCGTCGCGAACGGTTGTCCGCCATCCTGACAACGCCGGTCGAGCAGCGTCCAGATCCGGGCCGTGGCAGCAAGCGGACACGGCCGACACGAGCCAGGACAACTAACTTCGCATTTGTCATCATAACCACACTTATTGACTTAGATATCGGGGTATGTGACGGTGGGTGAGGCGGTGGCCACGCAATCGCGGCGCCCCGCCAGACATCAACGGGGGATGAACTGTGGACACCACACTGAGCACATTCGACAGCGCCCGGGAGCTCTATCGCTTCGCCGCCGACCATCCGGACTGGTCGGAGGCCTCGGCCGCCCGGCACATACCGATGCCGCTGAGCGAGGTGCGCGCCGCGGCCGACCTCCTGCTGCGGGCCGGCCTGCTGCGGGCGGCCGGCGACCGGCCGAGCGGCACCAGCACGGTCGGCGCCGGCGCCGCGATGTCCCGGCTGATCGACCAGGGCCAGGCCGCTCTCGACGACTGCCGCCGCGGCCTCGAGTTCCTCGGCGCGGCCATGCCGTTCATGGCCCAGACGGCGATCGACGCCGCGCACGCCAACCGCACCGCGGTGGAGACCGAGCGGGTGATCGGCGCGGCCGCCGTCGACGCCGCGCTGGACCACTGGGCCGCCACCGCGACCGGCGAGTTGCTCAGCCTGCATCCGCAGCGCCTCCCGACCGCCGTCGGCTGGAACACCGTTCACCACCGGCTGCTGACCACGGTCCGGCGCGGAGTCGCCACCCGGTACGTGCACCGGGTGGCGGACAACACCCAGGGCAACCGCCGCCTGGCCGACCTGAGCACCGGGGGCGTCGACGTGCGCAGCCTGCCCGTCATCCCGTTCCCGCTGATGGTCGTGGACGCCGAGCTCGCGGTCGTGATCGACGCCGAGCCGGACGGCGAACCCAGCGCGCTGGTGATCCACTGCCCGGCCGTCGCGGGCGTGCTGCGCCAGGTCTTCGAGCACTACTGGCAGTCCGCGACCGCCCCGGAGGCACCGGCCGGGCTCTCGCCGGTGAGCGCCCACCGCCGGGCGGTGCTCGGCATGATGGCGGCCGGCCTGAAGGACGAGTCGATCGCGCGCGAGCTGGGCGTGTCGGTGCGCACCCTGCGCCGCCAGGTCGCCGAGCTGATGGACGAGCTCGGACTGCGGACCCGGTTCCAGCTCGGGGCACACAGCCGCGAGATCGCGTGGATCGCGCGGGCCGGGGAGACTACTCATGTCGCCTGACCGCCCCCGCCTCACGCCGGCGCCCGGACGGCTTTTCGTCTACGGCAGCCTGACCTTCCCCGAGGTCCTGACCGTCCTGATCGGACGGATGCCGTCGGCGGTCGCGGCCGAGGCACCGGGCTGGCGCGCCGCCGCCCTGAGTGAGCGGCGCTTTCCCGGGCTGGTGCCGGGGCCCGGTGCGGCGCGCGGCACGGTGCTGACCGGCCTCAGCCCGCTCGAGTGGGCGGTCCTCGACGACTTCGAGGGGCCGTTCTACGACCTGCGCCCGCTGCGGCTGGCCGGCGACGGCGGCACCGCGCACGCGTACGTGTGCACGTCCGACGATCTCGTGCTGCGATCGGACTGGAACCGGGACGAGTTCCGGGCCCAGCACCTCGACGACTACGTCGCGATGTGCGCGGGCTGGTCGCAACGGCGGGGATAGCCCCGCCCCGGCGGCTATGACGCACCGCCGGCCGGCTCGACGACGAAGCGCACCGAGCCGGCCAGCGTGTGCGCCAACACGCGGGCCCGCGCCGCGGTCGGCGCGCCGACCATGATCGCGCCGAGCCGGCCGTCCGCGTCGCGCAACGGCCCGACGACGGTGCCCGGGCGGGCGGCGAGTTCGGCATGCAGCACCGCCGGATGCGCCGCCACCTCGGCCCAGCCCTCGATCGCGCGCAGCACGCCCGGCTCGGACGAGGTCAGGAAGCGGGTCGCCGCCGCGCGGACGGGCGGGCCGGGGTAGCGGGGCGGCCGCCCGAGCGCGTCGTCATAGACCACCCCGAACAACTCCAGGCCGTCGATGGCGTACTCGAGCATCCGGTGGATGGCGGCGCCGGCGTTGCGGACGTGCACCTCACCGAGCACCACGCCGTCCGGGGTGTTCCAGAGCTCGACGTGGAACACGCCGTAGCGCAGGCCGAGCACGGTCAGCGCGCCGGTCACCGCGGCCGTGAACCGGTCCCGCTCGGCGTCCGGCAACTCGGCCGGCAGGATGTGCCCCACCTCGACGAAGTACGGCGGGGGCGCCTTCTCCTTCGCGGTCACCGCCAGCACCACCGGCTTCTGGTCGAGGAACACGCCCTCCACGCTGTACTCCGGCCCGGTGACGTACTCCTCGATCAGGAACGGCACGCCCGCCGGCAGCACCGCGACCGCCCCCGGCAGGTCGTCCAGGTGGTCGGCCCGGGTCACGCCCCGGCTGCCCATGCCGTCGCGCGGCTTGACCACCCACGGCCCGGAAACGCCGGCGGCGAACCGTTCCGCGTCGGCCAGGCCCGCGCAGACGGCGACCCGGGGCTGGGCGAACCCGGCCGCCGCGAGCGCGGCGCGGCACTCGTCCTTCGAGCGCACCCGGCGTACGGCGTCGGGCGGATTGCCCGGCCGGCCCAGCGCCTCCGCGATCTCGGCCGTCGCGACCTGGGCCATCTCCCGGACGCCGAGCACGACCCGGAAGTCCTCGCCGGCCGCCCGGCGGCCCAGCGCCCAGGCGACGCCGGCCGCCGGGTCCTCGAAGTCGACGGCGGACACCGAATCGGCCGGCAGGGCGGCGAACTCGGTCTCGGCCAGTGTGTCCGGCCGGTTGGTCAGGTGGGTGCGCAGGCCACGCCGGTGAGCCTGGACCAGCGCGGTCCGCGCGATGTCCAGGCTCCACGGCAACGGCCCGGCCCCGCCGACCAGAAGGAGCCCGCCCGCCGGACGGCCGCCGGTCACCGGGCCACCGATCACCGGGCCGCCGATCATTGGGCCGCCGATCATTGGGCCGCCGATCATTGGGCCGCCGATCATTGGGCCGCCGATCATTGGGCCGCCGATCATTGGGCCGCCGCGCGCTCGAGCCGGAGCCAGTCCCCGTCCTCGATCAGCCCGTCCTCGAAACCGCTGATCAGGCACTCCCCCTCGATCGGGCGGCTGCCACGGAAGTAGCACCACGCCTCGACCCGGTCGCCGGCGTCGGTGCGCACCACCACCCGTTCGCGGAGGTAGATGCTGGCTCCGGGGTCGGCCGGATCGAAGCCCTCGAAGGCGTCCAGGCCGGCCATGGTCGACGCGTACGCCTCGGAGCAGAAGGAGACGACGTCGCCGCGCACCACCCGCCCGGCCTCCGGCCGCACCAGCGGTCCCTGATCCATGTAGAGCGCGTGGTCGGGCAGGGCCGCCGGGTCGACCGAGCGGACGACCGGCTCGATCTTGCCGTGGTTGCGGCTGCCCAGCCGCAGGGTTCCGTAGACGAACAGCGGCAGCTCTTGGGCGTAGTTCACTGTGCCTCAGGCCTTTCGGTCAGCAGCGGGAGCAGGTTACGGGCCACCACGTCGTGGCCGTGATCGGTGAAGTGGATCCGGTCGACGAAAATCCAGTCGTCGGGTGCGATCCACGAGGCGAGCGCCGGGGTCAGGTCGATGAACGGCACACCGAGACGGGCCGCCTCCTGGCCGACCCGCGCGGCGTACTCCTTCTGCACCTCGGGCGTCAGGATGTCGCCGTACGCGGCGCCGAAGTCGCCGAAGGTGTCCAGCTCGGCGAAGACCTCGGACTCCTGGGGGCACGGCTCGGACCGCACCCAGTTCGCCAGCGGCTGCAGAACATAGGTCAGGCGGCTGCCCCCCTGGTCGGCCAGTGCCTTCCACAGCCGCAGATGGCGGCCGGTCAGGTCGACGGCGTAGTCGAGCTGAACCTCCAGCGGTGTCGGGGCGTCGTCCTCCCGGCGCCGCGTACGCCGGCGGCCGCGCGCCGACGTGGCGCCCAGCGCGTCGAAGAACTGGTTGCACATGAAGAACGCGCCGTGGTCGCCGCGGACGGTCTCGGGCAGCCGGGCCAGGCCGAGGTTGTTGAACCCGGAGAACAGCACGATCTCCTCGACCCGGGGCAGCAGGTGCGAGTAGAGCGCGTAGAGCTGGAACTCCTGGGTGGAGTTGAAGCTGCGGCCACCGAAGTTCAGCCAGGGCCCGCCGCGCTCGTCGTACGCGTTGAGACGGGAGGCCAGCGTCGCCTCGTCCCGGCCGGCGCCGATCCCGAAGACGGTGCTGCTGCCGGCGAGCACCCGGACGCGGTCGGCACCGGCGAGGTCACCGGCCGAGATCCGGCGGTCGCCGGCGTACGCGTACCGGAAGCCGTACCCGTCGGTGTTGACGACCGGCGACCGGTGCTCGCGGGGATGGAAGTACATCAGGTAGGGCAGCCAGCGCACGTCGCCGTCGTCGGCGAACTTCTCCTCGTACTCCGCCATGTAGGGCAGCAGCGACCGGCGTACCGGCATCTTCGTCGACTGGGCCATGGTCCGTCCTCGCTCGTCGTTGTCGTCGATCGGCGGTCAGAACATCGGATAGATCGAGGCGTCGTTCTTCTTCCGCTTGCGTCCGAGGAGTCGGTCGATGATCCGGCGGAGCAGCCGCATGGCTTCCCTTTCTGTCAGGTAGGTCCGGCACCGGCTCGCGCCGGGCCGAAGGTATCAAGTGGACGGCCGGTCAAGCGGTCGCCGGCTCACGGCTCAGAGCGGCGCCGATCAGCGGCCGGAAGGCCAGGCCGAGAAGCAGGAACAGGACCGCGAGCACGAGGAGTCCCGGTGCCCCGGTGCGGATGGCGAGAGCGACCACGACGGTGGGCGCGAGCGACTGGGCGGCACTGGTGCCGATGCCGAAGACGCCGCTGTACTGTCCCTGCGCGTGCGGCGCGGCGAGGCCGTACGAGTACTCCATCGACGCCGCCGCGTGCCACAGCTCGCCGACCGTGTAGACGGCCGCCGCCACCAGCAGCACGACGACCGCGGTCGGCCGCGCCACTCCGGACGAGCAGGCGATCAGCGCCAGGCTCAGCCCGACCGCGGCGCCGGCCCAGCGCATCCGGTCGCCCGCCGCCCGCGGGTCGTCGACGCCACGACTGGCCCGCACCTGCAGAAGCACGACGATCGCCGTGTTGATCAGCAGAACGCCGGAGATCAGCCAGGCCGGGGCCGTGGTGTGCTCGGCGATCCAGAGCGGGAACAGCACCCCGGGGACCGCGAAGTGCAGGGAGAAGAGGGCGTTGAGGGTGGTCGCGGTCAGATACGGCCGGTCCCGCAGAGCCTGCCACTTACCGGTGTCCCGGCCCGGCACGGCCCGCAGCACGATGTGCGGAAGCCGGGTCAGCAGCAGCGCACAGCCCAGGTAGCCGGCCGCCCGGCCGCCGATCAGCAGGAGGTAGGCCGGCTTGGTGCCGACCGCGACCGCCGCCCCGCCGAGCAGGGTGCCGAGCGCGATCGCCAGGTTGGTCAGCGAGCGCAGGTAGGCCCGGAACTCGATCGGGTCGTCGCTGGCCAGGCCGCGGACGATCGCCGCCTGGACCGACGCCGAGGCCGCCGTCGTGGCCCCGACCATGGCGGCCGCCAGCACGAACTGCCACAGGTCGGAGACCAGCGCCGCCGTCGCCATCCCGAGGACGCCGAACAGCATCACCGCGATCTGGGTGTTGCGGGCCCCGACCCGGTCGGCGACCCGCCCGACCAGCAGTCCCGCGGCGACGCCGAGGGCCGAGCCGGCGGTGAGGCCGGTCGCGTACTGGCCGGTGGGCAGGCCGACGACCTGGGTGAAGTAGAGCGCGCTGCCGGTCAGGTAGAGGCCGCTGCCCAGCGTGTTGACGAAGGTCGCCAGCGCCAGCACCCGCTGCGGCCCCGGCGGCCGCAGCAGCCGGTGCGGCCGGGTCACCGGGACGGCCGGCGGCGGTGTCACGTCCACGAGGTGTCACCGAAGTCGTCGTCCGGCCGGATCCGGCGCTGCCAGGCGCGCAACTCCCTCGCGGTGGCTCCGGCCGGCGCCGTGACGACCCGTTCGGAGAACCACGCCTCGACCTCGGCCCGGCGGGCGGCGAGGCCCTCCGGCGAGTCGGCGGAGACCATGACCTGCCCGATCCGCTGGTTGGTGCTCGACAGGGCGGGGTCGAAGACGGTGCCGAAGGGCCGCTCGATCCGGACGAACTCCACCCCGGGCCGCTCGCGCACCTGGAGCGGGCTCGGACAGTCGATCAGCACACCCGGCGGGGCCATCAGGTAGGTGCTGCCGAAGTGCCGGGGATCCCGCTTGACCACCAGGCCCGGATCGCGGCCGAGCGCGCAGAGGACCCCGCTCTCACCGAGGTTCACGTTGAACTTCGCCTGCAGTTCCTCGTGCACCATCGCTCCGGCCCGCCGGGCCGCGCACTCGCTGAAGGCCACCCGGCCGGTCGCCGGGTCGTGGAACAGTTCCATGTGGAAGGTGCTGTTGCGCAGGCCGAGTGCGCTCAGCGTCCGGCGCACGACCGGCAGGCCGATCTCGTACGCCTCCTGATCGTCCACCGGGTCGAGCCGGTCCACGGTCAGCGCGAGATCCTCGCGCACCGCGGTCAGACAGGGCGCCCCGTAGCGACCGAGCGCGCAGAAGACGAGCTCCCCGTTGAAGACCACGCCGTCGGCGAGCCATTCGTCGCCCGGCAGGAATTCCTCGAGCACGAAGGTGCGCTGCGGAGTTCCCTGCCGGCGGTATTCGGCGCTGACCGCCCGCAACTCCTCGATGCCGGTCACCACCGACGTCTTCGCGGTGGCCGCCCCGGCCGCGGGCTTGAGCACCGCGGCCGGGTACGGCAGGGCGGTGAGCGCCGAGACGTCGTGGACGTCCGGGATGACGGTGACCCGCGCGGTCGGTATCCCAGCCGCCGCGACCAGGCCCTTCTGGAGCGACTTGTCGCGGAAGCCGACCGCCTCGGCCGGTGTCAGGTAGTCGGCGCCGAGTTCGCGCGCGAGAAGACTCGCGGTCACGATCGCCCACTCGTCGGTGGTGTGGATGCCGTCGAACCGGCGCCCGCCGAGCCCGGCCCGGTGCAGGGCGGTGAGGATCGACTCCGCGTTCTTCTGGTCGTCGACCATCAGGACCGGCAGAGCGGGCGGGACGTCCACCAGGCCGTCGTCGTACGCGGCGGCCCCGCAGACCACGACCGCGTCCACGTCATGCCGGACACAGGCCTGGAGCGCGTACCGGTCGAGACCGATGAGGAGCAGGGACGGCCTCACCGCAGGTCCAGCCAGTAGCTCGGGGCGTCCGGCCGGCGCAGCCGCAGCGGATCGCGGCGCCGCCGGGCGAGCAGGCCGCGCGGCGCGACGATCAGGTAGTAGGTGATGGCGTTCAGGGCGGTACGCATGGTCGGTCCTTCGTTCGCAGGGCGGCCGGTCAGTCGAGCGGGATTTCCGTACGCCAGTCCCGGTGCTCGGTCCACTCCGGCTGGCCGGACTTGCGGAGCAGGAAGTCGCCGATCACCAGCAGGTCGATGTCGGTCCGCATGAAGCAGGCGTACGCCTCGGCCGGGGTGTTCACGATCGGCTCGCCCCGCACGTTGAACGACGTGTTCACCAGCACCGGGCAGCCGGTCTGCTCCTTGAAGGCGCGCAGGAGGCGGTGGAACGGCTCGTTCGACTCGGCGGTGACCGTCTGGACGCGGGCCGAGCGGTCGACGTGGGTCACCGCCGGAATCGTGGAGCGCACCGTCTTGAGAAGGTCGAGGCCGGTGGCCCCGTCCGCGCCCGCCGGCTCGACCCGCTGCGCCTCGGCGACCGGCGCCACGATCAGCATGTACGGGCTCGGCTGGGTGAGCTCGAAGTAGTCCTTGGCGTCCTCGGCCAGCACCGCCGGGGCGAACGGCCGGAACGACTCCCGGAACTTGATCTTCAGGTTCATCGTCGTCTGCATCCGCGGGTCGCGCGGGTCACCGATGATCGAGCGGGCGCCGAGCGCGCGGGGCCCGAACTCCATGCGCCCCTGGTGCCAGCCGACGATGCGCCCCTCCGCCAGCTCCGCCGCCACCACGCCGGTCAGCGCGTCCCGGTCGAGCGACTCGTAGACCGCTCCGAACCGGTCGAGCTGCTCGCGGATCTCGTCATCGTCGTAGGCCGGGCCGAGCAGCGCGCCCGACATCGCGTCACCGCCGGAGCCCTCGGCGAGATGGGGCCGGCGCGCGCCCCGCTCGACGGCGACCGACATCGCCGCCCCGAGGGCGCCTCCGCAGTCGCCGGCCGCCGGCTGCACCCAGACCTCGTCGAAGATGCCGGCCTCGACGACCTTGCCGTTGGCGACGCAGTTGAGGGCGACACCACCGGCGAGGCAGAGCCGGCTCTCGCCGGTGCGCTCCCGGGCGCTGAGCGCCAGGCCCAGCATGACCTCCTCGGTCACCTGTTGCACCGAGGCCGCGAGGTCGAACTCCCGCTCGGTGAGCGGGCTCTCGGGCGTACGCCGCGGGCCGTCGAAGAGCTTCTCGAACGCGGCGCCCGTCATCACCTCGCCGCGCAGATATTCGAAGTAGCGCTGATCGAGCCAGAACGTGCCGTCCGGCTTGACGTCGATCAGGTGCTCGCGGATCAGGTTCGCGTACCGCGGCTTTCCGTACGGCGCGAGGCCCATCACCTTGTATTCGCCGGAGTCCACTTTGAACCCGCAGAAGTAGGTGAACGCCGAGTAGAGCAGGCCGAGCGAGTGCGGGAAGCGCAGTTCGGCGACCGGTTCGAGGGCGGTGTCGCGGCCGTGCCAGAGGGTGGTGGTCGCCCACTCCCCCACCCCGTCCACGCAGAGCACCGCGGCCGAGGCGTACGGGCTGGGTAGGAACGCCGACGCCGCGTGCGAGAGGTGGTGCTGCCGGACGTGTACCGGCGGCACCGGACCGGCCCCGAGCCGGGCGAGTTCGGCCGCCACCTGCCGGTCCGCGTGCCGCTTCCAGCCTTTCCACTCCGGCGCGGAGCGGCGGTAGGACCCGAACGCCCGCGGTGCCGCGGCGGCGAAGGTCTCGGTCACCCGGTCGTATTTCAGCGCCGGGTCCTCGTAGTAGGCGACCGCACCGACGTCGGCGAGCGTCACCCCGGCCTCGCGAAGGCAGTAGGCGACCGCCTGGCCGGGGAAGGCCGGGTCGTGCCGCCGCCGGCTGAAGCGCTCCTCCTGGGCGGCGGCGATCGGCACACCGTCGGCGACCAGGGCCGCGGCACTGTCGTGGTAGTAGGCGGAGATGCCAAGGACGAGATCCGGCACGGGGTCTCCTCGGTCGAGGTCAGAGGGAATGGGCGGCCCGGCGGCCCTTGCGCTGCGCCCGGCGGGCGCGCAAGGTGGCCGGCGGGTTGAGGGCTCGGTAACCGGCGCGCACCCGCTGCCAGGCGGCGGCCTGCGCTCGCGCGCCCTCGGCGTTGAGAACACCGGCGAGGTAGCTGTCCACGGCGTCCGCGGCCCAGGCCGAGTGCCCGGTGGCGACGTTGTCGATCGTGTTGTGGATGTCGACGAAGTACGTGCTGTAGCCGTACTTCTTGAGCGCGCGCCGGGCCCGCCGGTAGCTGCCGCCGACCCCCGAGAGCTCCATCGCGAGGTTGAGCCCGAGGATCTCGGCCTGGTAGGTCTGCGGGAACCGCCCGACGCAGAGCCAGAAGACCGGCAGCTCGAAGGAGGCGTCCCGGAACCCGTCCCAGTGCGCGAACTCGGTCGATCCGGTCGGCGGCAGCCGTACGCCCATCTCGGCGAGCACGTCGCGATAGATCAGGGGGTGGTTGAGGCGCGGATCGCCGTTGCCGAGCTCGTCCCAGTAGGTGCGGAACAGGGAGAAGCCGGTCGTCGAGGTGGCGTGGTCGTAGTCGGTGAAGCCCTGCAGCCACGCGCCGTCGATCAGGGTGAGCGGCGCCAGTTGGACGGTCGAATCGACGAGCTCCTCGCGGCTGGGCATCGCGTCGTCGACGGTGCGCTGGAACTCCTCGCCGTGCCGGTCGTGCTGCTCCAGCAGCCAGGGCCGCAGGCCCTCCGTCTGCCAGGTCTCGGGCAGAGGCATCTCGCCGCGGTCGAGGCCGTGCCGGGCCCGGGCGAGCCAGCCGTCGATGTAGCCGACGGCGAACCTCCGCAGTGCGGGCGTGTCCGACCGGGTCTGGAGCAGGTGGTAGGCGTCGCGGACACCGCCCGGAGCGGTGCCGCCCGGGCGGTCGCCGGCCGCCGGCAGCACGAGGTCCGGAGACGGCGATCCCGGCTCCCGGGCCGCTGGCGCCTGCGCCGTACCGGGCTCGCCGAGCGCGTCGATCCACCGGGCGATCACCCGCAGGTCGTCGTCGGAGAACACCCGGAACATCGGTCCGCGCTCGCCGACCAGGCCGCTGACCAGGGGGCTCCGCTTCGCGTCGCCCGGGCGGACCATCCGGCTCGAGGCGAGTTGGGCCATGAAGGGGTACGGGTCGGTCCGGCACGACGAGAGCCAGTCGGCGAGTGTGCGGTCGCCGATCCGGGTCCGCTCGTGGTAGACGGCGCCTTCCCGGGCCCGGGCCCGCAGCAGTTCGGCCATCCCGTACGCCGGGTCGAGCGAGTCGGTCAGTTCCTCCCGCAGGCCCCGGCTCCACGCGCGCAGCTCGGCGTACGCCCAGGCGAACCCGGCCGCCAGCCGTTCGGGCTCGGCGCTCTCGGCCGCGGCCCGGTAGGCGCGCTCGGCCGCGTCCGGCTCGCCGTCCCACCGGGCGCGTCCGCTGTCGAGTGTCACCCAGTCGGCCTCCGCCGGCATCGCCCGGCGCACCGGTTCCAGGCCGGGCAGCAGGCCGACCGTGCGCAGCAGCAGGTCGGCGCCGAGGATCTCGGGCCGGAACTGGTCCGGATGCCGGCTCGCGGCGAGCAGCAGCGCGGGCAGCCGGAAGGCGGCGTCCCTGATGCGCGCGTCCAGCGGCAACCGCGCGATCGGGGCGGCGTACTCGGCCAGCCGCAGCTTGTCGAGCAACGCCAGGTACGCATGTCCTCGCGAGCTGCGCGGGCGGCCCACGCCGAGATCTTCCGCGTAGAGGCTGAGAATGCCGAGGACGGCGGGCTCGTCGAAGCAGCCGGGCGCGCTGAGCCACTGCAGCCAGGCTCCCGACCGCAGGGCCAGCGGCGCGCAGCCGAGGGCGCAGCGGCGCATCATCTCGGTGCGGGCGGCCGCCGAGGGGGCGCCGTCCACGATCCCGGCCAGATCCTCGCGTTCGGCGGCGGCCCACGCCGCCACCGCCTCGCGGCGCTGGGACAGGCCGCCGGGCAGGTCCGGGACGGTGGTCCGCTGCGCCTCGGCGCGGAAGAGCTGGGCAGAGGGGGATCGCTCCGGATCCGTCGCGGCCAGATAGACCGTACGGACTCCGGAGAGCGTCGCCCCCGTGGTCGACGCTCGCATGAAGTTGTTCCTCCCCGTGTCGGCGGCCGAATTCAGACAACGAGTTCGGGCGCGCCGGTTCGCCTACGCATTTGGCGTATGCGTGATCATTTTCTGTCGTCGGGCGTACGGCGTGGGCGTGGCCGGCACCGTTACCGGACCACAATCGTGCGAGCGCGCCGCGCCCTCCAGGCCAGTTGATGACCATCAATAGGGATCGGTCGACGTTGCCCCGATCCGCAGCAATTCATCGAGGAGCCTAGCCAGCCATCGCCACGCCCAGCCACCGCGTGTCCCGCGATCCGAGACGGTGACCACGGGCCGTTACCGGTTCCGGAGCCTTCGCCGATCCCTCCACAAGGGAGCGGCCCGCGCGGACACGGCATACGAACAAAATCGAACGTGAGCCATGCCACAGGACGACATGACAGATTGTCTACCGCATTGAAAAGATGCGCGTGAATTTAAAAATCAGATCATTGGATCGGCGTTCTACTTGGCAACAATCGGCCACAGCCGCAAGCTGCCAACCATAAATTCCCCGCTCATCAGTAGGGTTTAGAAGCGCGCACCACGACGGACGAAAATGCATCGTCGCCGAACGGAAGGGCTGACGCGCTTTGCCAACGTCACTGAACTGGGACGACGGAGAGATCATCACCGTCGACCAGCGTCGGCTCCCGCACGAATACCGCACGGTCCACCTGCGGACCGTCGACGACGTGATCGACGCCATCCAGACGCTGACGGTCCGCGGGGCGCCGGCCATCGGCCTCGCCGGCGCGCTCGGCGTGGCCCTGGCCGCGGCCCGGCATCCGGCCGACCGGGCCGCCGTGCACGCCGCCGCCGAGCGGCTGGCCGCCGCCCGGCCGACCGCGGTCAACCTGCGATGGGCGGTCGACCGGGCCCTGCGCCGGCTGTCGGAGGGTCCCGGCGCGGTCCTCGACGAGGCACTGACCATGCTGCGCGAGGACGGCGAGGTGAACCGTCTCGCCGCCCGGCGCGCGGCCGACCTCGTGTCGTCGCTCGGCGGCCCCGGAGCCCTGCGCCTGCTGACCCACTGCAACACCGGCCGGTTCGCCACCGCGGCCGGCGGCACGGCGCTCGGCGCGATCCTCGACCTCGCCGAGCGGGGGCGAGTGGCCGAGGTGCTCGTCGACGAGACCCGGCCGCTGCTGCAGGGCTCCCGGCTGACGGCCTGGGAACTGGACGAGGCGAAGGTGCCGTACCGGATCTGCGTGGACTCGGCGGCGCCCGCCGCGATGGCCCGGGGCATGGTCGACTGCGTGCTCGTCGGTGCCGACCGGATCACCGCCGCCGGCGACGTGGCCAACAAGATCGGCACCTACGGCCTCGCGGTCGCGGCGGCCCGGCACGGCATCCCGTTCGTCGTCGTGGCTCCCGAGTCCACCTGGGACCGCACGATCGCCCAGGGTTCCGACATCGTGGTCGAGGAGCGTGCCGGGCACGAGGTGACCGTATTCGGCGGCGCGGCCGTCGCCCCGGCCGGCGCACGGGTGTTCAACCCCGCCTTCGACGTCACGCCCGCCGAGTTGATCACCGCGATCGTGTCGGAACAGCACACGGTCCGCGGCTGACGTCCGTCCGAACACGACCGAGCACGAAGGAAGTCATGACGAACCCCACGCGGGCCGAGATCGGCGTCATCGGTGGAAGCGGCTTCTACACGCTCTTCGGTGACCGGCAAGCCGAGTCCGAGTCGCTCACCCCGTACGGAAAAGCAGCGGGACCGGTCATCGGCGAGATCGCCGGACGCCGGGTGGCTTTCCTGCCCCGCCATGGGGCGGACCACGGCGTTCCCCCGCACAAGATCAATTATCGGGCCAACCTCTGGAGCCTGCGCGCCCTCGGCGTCCGGCAGATCCTGGCGCCCTGCGCCGTCGGATCGCTTCACCCCGAACTCGGCCCGGGCAGCATCGTGATCCCCGACCAGCTGGTCGACCGCACGAGCGGGCGGGTACAGACCTACTACGACTCGGGCGCCGTCCACGTGCCGTTCGCCGACCCCTACTGTCCGGCCGGACGTCACGCGCTGCTGAAGTCGGCCGCGTCGATCGGCACCCCGGCCCACGACGGCGCCACCATGGTGGTCGTCGAAGGCCCCCGCTTCTCGACCCGGGCCGAGTCCCGCTGGTACGCCGACGCCGGCTGGTCGCTGATCAACATGACCGGCCATCCCGAGGCCGTTCTGGCCCGGGAGCTCGGGCAGCTGCTACAGCTCGGTCGCGCTGGTAACCGATCACGACGCCGGCATCGAGGCCGGGGACACCGTCGACCAGGCGACCGTGTTCGCCGTGTTCAAGGAGAACATCGAGCGGCTGCGCGGCCTGATCCGGGAGACCGTGCGCGTCCTGCCCGAGGAACGCGCGTGTCCGTGCGCGAACGCGCTCGCCGGCATCCAGCTGCCCATCACCCTGCCGTAACCCGAGAGGAACCGCCATGACGCTGCTGACCACCTGGCCGGAGACCGGCCCGGAGACGCTCCTCGGCCGCACCTCGGACCCGGCGGCCGTCGCCGCCGCGCTGGCCCCGGCCGGCGTACGGTTCGAACGCCGGCCGCTGAAGGACGACGTACCGCTGTCCGCCGGTCCCGATCAGGTCCTCGCCGCCTACCGGGCCGAGGTCGACGAGCTCACCGCCCGCGAGGGCTTCGCCACCGTCGACGTCGCCACCCTGCATCCGAGCGACGAACCGGACTGGGCCGAGAAGGCACGGGCGGCCCGGGAGAAATTCCTCCGCGAGCACACTCACGACGACGATGACGAGGTCCGCTTCTTCGTCGCCGGAGCCGGCGTCTTCTACGTTCACCTGGACGAGGTCGTGCAGGCGGTGTACTGCACCGCCGGCGACCTGATCGGCGTGCCCAAGGGCACGCGGCACTGGTTCGACATGGGTTCGCGGCCGTCGTTCACCGCCATCCGCTTCTTCCACGAGGACGACGGGTGGATCGGCACCTTCACCGGATCGGAGATCGCGTCCCGGTTCCCGGACTTCGACACGATCCACGCCGGCGCATGACGCTCTCCGGCGTGGCGTGCGTCGTGCTCGACATCGAGGGCACGACCAGCGCGACGCGGTTCGTCACCGACGTCCTCTATCCGTACTCCCGCCGCCGCTTCGCGGACCTGCTGAGCGGGCGGGCCGGCGAGCCGGCCGTACGCCGGGCGGTCGACCAGATCCGGGGCCTGCTCGACGATCCGGAGGCGGACGCGGCCACGATGGAGCGGGCGCTGCACGCGTGGCTGGACGCGGACACCAAGGTCACCCCGCTGAAGACGCTGCAGGGCATCATCTGGGCCGAGGGGTTCACCCGCGGCGAACTCACCTCGCACTTCTTTCCCGACGTCCTCCCGGCCCTGCGCGCGTGGCACGCCGGCGGAATCCGCCTCTGCGTCTATTCGTCCGGATCGGTCGCCGCCCAGCGGGCGTGGTTCGCGCACACTCCCGAGGGCGACCTGACCCCGCTCCTCGACGGCCTGTTCGACACCGAGAACGCGGGGCCGAAGACCCTTCCCGCCTCCTACCGGACGATCACCGCGGCCATCGCGGTGCCGCCGGACCGCACACTCTTCCTCTCCGACCGGCTGTCCGAACTGGAGGCGGCCCGCTCGGCCGGCTGGCTGACCACCGGCATTCGCCGCCTGGGCGAGCCTTACCACGCCCAGGGAAGCGGATCCCACCCGGAGGCCCTCACCTTCTCGTCGATCGCCCTCACCCGCCAAGGAGTCGCCTCATGAGCACGGTCGGCACCACCCGGATCGACCTCGAGGCGGCCGGTGCCGCCCTGGCCGCCGAGGCGGCACGGTTCGCCTCGTTCGGCTGGATGCGCGGCACCGCCGGCAACCTGTCGGTCGTCGTCGGCCGTGATCCGCTGCGGCTCGCCGTCACCGCCAGCGGCATCGACAAAGGCGACCTGACCGCCGCCGACGTCGTGCTGGTCGACGCCGACGGCCGGGCCGTACGCGGAGGCCGCCCGTCGGCCGAGGCCGCCCTGCACGCCCGGATCGCGGCCCGCACCGGTGCCGGCGCCGTCGTGCACGTCCACACGGTGGCGTCGGTCGCCGTGTCCCACCGCCACCCCGAGGGCATCGTCTTCCACGACCTCGAGATGCTCAAGGGCGTCGGGCGCCCGGCCGAGGACGAGCACGTCCTGCTGCCGGTCATCCCCAACTCCCAGGACATGTCGAAGCTGGCCGGCCACTTCGACACCGCCCGCAACCCGGACGTGCCGGCCGTCCTCGTCGCCGCACACGGCCTGTACGCCTGGGGCCCCGACCTGGCGGCCGCCCGCCATCACACCGAGACCGTCGAGTGGCTCCTCGAATTCCACCAGGCCGTCTACGCCTCGGCCTGACCCCCCTCGGCGCGCGCCGTTGTCCATCGAGGACGACCTATGCATACTCGGCATGGGCGAGCATCTCCGGCGATCGCCTGAAGGAGGGGTCATGTCTTCCGTCCGCCGCCGTGTCCTGGCCACTGCCCTGTCGGTCGTGCTGGTCGCCGTCGCGGCGGCCTGCTCCCACAAATCCAGTGACGACGCCGCCACGAAGCTGGACGTCGGCATCGTGGCGGTCATCGACGTCGCCCCGCTCTACCTCGGCATCGAAAAGGGCTTCTTCTCCGCGAAACACCTGCAGGTGACACCGAAACCCCGCTCGGGTGGCTCGCTGATCGTCGCGACAGTGGTCTCCGGCAGCCAGCACATCGGGTTCTCCAACAACACCACCCTGCTCATCGGAGCCTCCCGCGGACTGCCGCTGCGGATCGTCGCGGCCGGCAACCAGGCCGCCGCCGGCGACTACGCCGCGATCTTCGTGCGCGCGAACAGCAAGATCGCCTCGGCCAGGGATCTCGCCGGCAAGACGATCGCCGTCAACAACCTCAACAACGTGGGCCCGCTGACGATCAACGCCGCCCTGCAGGCGAGCGGCGCCGACATCACCCGGGTCAAATTCGTCGAGGTCGCCTTCCCGGAGATGGGCGCGGCGCTGGCCCAGGGGCGGGTCGACGCGGTCTGGGCCGTCGAGCCCTTCGCCAGCGCCATCAAGGCGAGCGGCGGCGCGAAACTGCTCCTGCGACCCTATCCACTGGTGGCGCCGCACTTCCCGGTCGCCTCCTACTTCACCAGCCAGTCGTTCGCGGCCTCCGACCCGGACGTCGTCGACCGCTTCCGCCAGGCGATGAACGAATCGTTGACCTACGCCCAGAACCACCCGGACGAGGTACGCCGGATCCTGCCGACCTACCTCACCCTGAAGCCGGAGGTCGCCGCCCACGTCGTGCTGCCCGAATGGAGCACCGACGTGGGCGCGCCCCTGCTGCAACGCACCGCCGAACTGGCCAAGGAGTACGGCTACCTGACCGCCGAGCCGGACGTGACCCGGTTGACCGGCGGCTGAGCAGTCATCCCAGGAGGACCACGGTGTAGCCGCCGAAAACCTGCCCCTGCTGGCTCGCGGTGACGCGGTAGACGTGCGCCTCGCCCGCTTTCGGAGGTGCGTCGGTAGTGGTCAGTTGGAGTTGCTGATCCTCACCGGTGACGTCCTGGGTCGTGCCGGGCCCGCCGGTCGAGGGGCCACCCCCGATCGGGGAGGGGCCCGACACCGCCACCGCTCCGGTCGCGGTTGCCTGAGCCGGGAAGAGGCCGCGGGTGCCGGTGCGAAGCTGGAGCCACGGCATTTCGTGCGGAGCCGCACGGGCGACGGTGACCTGGGCCGGTTCGCCGTACAGGGGGCCGACCTTCAGGGTGAGCGGCGTCATCGGTGTGGGCAGCGCCAGCAGCCGGTCGTCGTCGGCCGCGTGGGCCCCGGGTACGGGAACGACGTGGATGTTGCGCTGCGCGACGTGCCGGTTCAGTGCCGCGTCCCAGGGTGGGGTACCCAGGCCGTCGCCGGCTTCGTCCCAGGCGCGGACGACGAGACATTCGTGACCGCCGTTGACGAAGGTGGGCACCCAGGCGGTCGGGCATTTGGCGACCGCGTGCGACCGGCCGCTTCCGCGCGCTCCGAGCGAGATCGAGGTGGCCCCGATCAGGTGAGCTCCGGCCGGGCCTATGCCCAGTGACGGGTCGCACCAGTAGAACTCGACCACCACGCAGGGCGCGGACGAGAGGCCGAAGTTCCACACGTGGGCGTACAGCGTGTTGGGCCGACCGGCCAGTGCGGTCTGACCGAGCTCAGGTGGCTTGGGCGGGGCCAGCGCCGGATCCGTGTCGGCCAGCAGAAGGACGTCCGGGCTCTCCCAGAACGGCCCGGCAACGGGCCGGGCGCCGAGATCGCCCGGGTTGGCTCGCATGAACAGGAACGGCAGATAGAGGTCACCGCGGTCGCCCGGCCACTGGTTCCAGGGTGGGTTGCCGAAGTCGCACGGGTCGAGGACGCCGCCGGGCAGCCGGCCGGTCGATCGGCCGACGTGGCGCCCGGGCCGGCGGGGGTTGCGCCAGCCGATGGTGGTGCCGTTGTCGTGATATCCCGGTCCGGCCCCAGGCTCGGGTTGTGGCTCCGGCCGGTGAGGGCCGTGATGGCCGTGATGGCCGTGATGGTGATGGCGGTGTCCCTCGCAGCCGCACGGAGCCGGCCGATCGCAGTGCTCGCATCCGCAATGATGATCGAACGACTTCTCGCAGCCGCACCCGTCGCCGCACCCACCGCATCCGCAGCCGTTGCCGGTGACACCGCCGCCACCACTGCCTCCGCCGGTTCCGGTCCCGCCGCCCCCGGTTCCGGTCCCGCCGCCCCCGGTTCCGGTCCCGCCGCCGCCGTCCGTTCCGCCGCCGTCGTTGCCCGGGCAGTCGCGGTGCTTCGAGCCCTCGGTTCGGAAGTCCGGCCGCGTGCCCCACGCCGCCGCGGCTGTCTGCCAGATGTCGGTCATCGTGGTTCTCCTGACTCGTCGCCGGGCTGTTCCTCGGCCGCCGCGACACCGACGATCACGGGCGGTGGCGGCGGGTCGACGTACTCCAACCGCATCGGTTCCGCGCCGCGCTTCCATCGGGATCCCTCGCCGTACGGCGCCGCGACCGGGAGCGGATACCTGGTGCCGAGAGCGGTCACCCCGAGCGTCTCCCCCCGGATCCAATCCCACGTCAGATAGGCGTACGCCCGGTCGGCGTCCAGGTTGAACTGGGTCGCGTAGTCGGTCCGGTTCATGAGCCGGCCGATCAGGTAGGCCGAGAACGGAACGGGATCGCCGAGAGGGCTGAGCCGCTGGCGGGCTCGGCCGATCAGTTCTTCGTTGATCACGTCGGTCTGCCAGGGCGTCTGGGCGTGCTCATACCGGTAGCGGGCGTTCGCGTCGACGCCGCCCTCGGTGCGGAAGAACACCTGGTCCGGGGTCACGCCCTCCGGGTACGGACCGGGCCGCAGCGGCCGGAAGGCGGTGTTCGGCCCGTCCGCGTCGCCGGCCCGGGGAAGGTACGTCTCGGTCGGCGTGGTGATTTCCGTTGCCGGGCTGAAGCCGTTCAACCCGATGTCCGTCGCGGATTGTGCGGCCGCGTCGATCAGGCTCGTCTCCGGGTACGCCCAGGGCCGGTGGAACTCCCAGCTGTCCGGCTCGTCGCCGTTGGCGTGGAACCGCATCACCGGATAGAAGGGCAGGCGCGGGTCACGGCCGCTGTGTGTGACGATAACGCTCTCCTCGCGGTCGAGGGCCGCGAACGGGTCGATCGCGTCGCTCAACGCGGCCCGGAATGCTCCGTCGACCGAGCCGCCGAGCGTGATCAGCGGCAGATCGATCTCGTTGGGCCACATCAGTTCGCCGTTGTCCGGGTATCGGGCTTCGGCGTGCGGCATGAGCAGACCGGTGTGCGCGAGCACGTCATGTGTCTTGGTGGCGATGTCCCAGAGCTTGAGGGCGATTTCATACAGCACGACGCGGGCCGGGTAGGTGAGCGGACTCAGGATC
Organism: Actinoplanes sp. NPDC051411; assembly: GCF_040682075.1. Lineage (NCBI taxonomy): Bacteria > Bacillati > Actinomycetota > Actinomycetes > Micromonosporales > Micromonosporaceae > Actinoplanes > Actinoplanes sp. NPDC051411. Next base: position 125,699 of record NZ_JBFBAD010000012.1, read on the forward strand.
ATCTTGGTCAGGTCGCCGATCAGCTTGAGAACAGCGGCCCCTTCCTTGATCACCCATTGGATCAGGGCGACGAAGACGGTACAGGCGTCCTCGATCGGGTTGTCGCCGTCCACTCCCGAGAAGTCCGGTGGCTGGAAGAGGTTCGTGAAGTCCGACGCCGGCGGGATTATCACCACGTCCGGCACCCGTGGCTTCGGTAGCTGCCAGCCTCCGTTGAAGAAGACCTTGTACGCGGTGATCATGAGGCGGTACGCGGTGCCGACCTGCCACGGCAACGGGAACCCGGGCGGCACCTCGAACGGGGGCGGAGGCGCGATGCCGTCCAGCAGTTCCTGGAACGGCCGGTCCAGGCCGTGCCCGGTCACCGACCGGATGGCCTGGGTGAGCCGGCCGTTGTCGATCGTCGCCTGGTAGGCGCTGCCCTGGTAGATGTGGGGGTGAGGGTGCGGGTCGGCGTACGTCTCGATGAGCGCGGCCACGATGGCGTTGCACGCGAAGGCCGGCAGCTCACCGTCGACGTCGAGTTGCTCCTTGCGGGTGTCCGGGTCGTCGGACAGCGGTGACGGCCGTTCCGCCCCGTTGGGCTCGTCCGGGGTCAGCTGGACGAGGAACCACAGGGCGGACGACGACAGTTCCGGATAGTCGTCCGTGCGCCCCCACGGATCCTCGGGGATGGTGCCGCCCGCGCCGGACTGCGAGTAGTTCCAGGCGTCGATGTGGTTCTCGATGAGGTGGTGGCGGACCGGGTGCGTCCGGAACGGGCCGCCGCACTGCTCGTTGACGAACGAATGCGCGATCGTGTCGGTACCCACGTGCACGACCCAGCCCATGGCCAGCGCGAGCAACTGCTCGAAGCGTTCCTCGCCCTCGCCGGTGCCGTCCCGCTGACTCTCGGCCTGCCGCACGAGGGCCTGGCAGACCGCCGACGTCCGGCGATAGTGCAGCATGTCGCTCCACAGGAAATCGTCTTCCGGATATCCCTTGGCCAGACATGTGTTCATCCGCTCCCAGATGTCGATCCAGGTCGTGATCTCCTGAACGCCGATCGCCTCGACGGCATTCAGCAACTGCTCGACCGCCTTCTTGAACTCGTTGAGGATTCCGCCCATCAGATCGTCGGCGATCTCCTCCGCGACCTCCACGAACGGTCCGACGGTCTGCTGCCAGACCTTGACGAAGTCGTCCCAGATCTTCTGCAGCTGGATGACGAGCCGGAGAATGCCGGCGAAGGTACTGCTCACCTCGTCCAGGATGACCAGAAGCGGTTCCCAGTCGTCCTCTTTGGCCGCGTCGTAGTAATAGATGACCGCCAAGGCCAGCATGATGTCGTCGCTGACCGGACCGAGCACCTCGTTGTTCCAGTCCATGGAGAAGAAGAACAGGTCGGGGCCGATAGCGCCGACTGAAGTGTATTTGGGCCATTTACGCATCACGTCGCCGCAGAACCGGGGCGAGTAGCCCTTGACCGCGTCACCGCCCTGTCCGATCTCCGGCCAGTCGGTGAAATCGCCGTCGGAGAGCAGATCGGCGACGCGACGTGCGGTGTAAATGTGGGTGAAATGACCGGGCATTCTGGATCTCCGATCGATAGATCTCGACAAGCGGGATTCAGCGCTGTCCGTTTCGTTGCACGGGCCCGCGCCGGGACATCGGATATCCGAGCGGCTGAGTCATCCGGATCGGCTCAGGTCGGACTTCGTCGATGAAACAGGTGAAAGCTGTGATCAGATGACTCGTGGGTGTTCGGAAATCGTGACTGGATAGGTGCCCGGATACGCTGTGTTTTTCAGCTGGTGGTGGGGATCCAGGGGTTTCCTGTGGCGGCTTGGATGAGTGCGTCGAGCAT